>JBBPIG010000009.1:0-104113 GCA_038040445.1 Acidobacteriota bacterium
TTGAGTACGATGGTGAGAACCGCCAAACGAAATTCAATAGCACGGTTGGGCAGTACTTCTATGATGGCGACGGGCGTCGGGTGAAAAAGATCGACGGGTCTGGAACGACTGTGTTCGTGTACAATGTCGGAGGTCAGTTGATAGCTGAATATCACAACGACCCGGTGCCTGCACCTCCGGGTGGAGGCGGCACGAGCTATTTGACAAGCGATCATCTCGGAAGCACTAGAGTAGTGACGAAGTCCGATGGGAGCGTGAAGGCGCGTTATGATTATCTGCCCTTTGGTGAGGAATTGGGCGCGACGATCGGCGGTCGGACGGTTGGGACCGGCTACGGAGCTGCTGATGGCACGAAACAGAAGTTCACCCAAAAAGAAAGAGACAGTGAATCGGGCCTCGACTACTTCCTTGCGAGGTACTACTCGTCGGCGCAGGGAAGATTCACAAGCGTCGATCCCCTTATGGCGAGTGCTAGTGTCACCGCGCCGCAAAGCTGGAACCGATATGCTTACGCGTTTAATAATCCTCTAAGGTTCATTGATCCGGATGGCCAAGAGGTAAAGGTGTTAGATGAAAAGGCGTTGGAGTACATCAGGAGCACATTGCCAAAAGCGGTAAGGGATCGAGTGAAGCTCGACAAGAACGGAATGATCGATAGAAAGGCCCTGAATGGAATCAAGAGCAAGGACAAAAACGTTCTCGATTTGAAGGCGTTGGCTAACTCATCTAGCGTCATCGAGGCCGCGACCGGGAAGGGCGTTTCTGGCCAGCCTGAGTTCTCATACACGTCAGTCGAGCAAGTAAGAAAAGAGGTAATTGACGCGCTCGTCAAGCGAGGTGAGGACCCGAAAGACGCAGCTGAAGTAGCAAAGGAAGTCAGTCTGCCGACCGAGTTCCTTGGGCGCACTCAGACTGCGAATGAGAGTGGATCGGGAAATCCGCGGGTCGTAGTCTCGGACGGTACTGGAGCGGCGGCTACCGCCCCGATGCAGGAACTCGTTGTCACTATGGCACACGAGCTTTACGGACACGGGTTGCCTTTGACTAAAGGGAAACCTTGGGGGCACGACAATGGTGGTCCTGTGGACGTGAACATCAGACGAATTGAGCAGCAAACAAAGCGCAACTTTCCAGGACCGCAGGCCACGCCACAAAGTCCTCGGCCTAAGAAACCCTGAGACAGCGAGTTTCTAAGTCAGAGTCTTTAACGCAGCCTACCAAGGAGAAACGTATGTTTATACTCCCGATGTTGTTAGTTATTTATGGGATCTTCCTTGACAATCCAGCGACAGAGAAAGTCGCAATAGAGCTTAGTTTCTGCAACTTCGAGCTTCCCGACTCTGTGAAGATTAGCAATGCCAGCTTTGATGTCATTTACTCCTTTGAGATCGGTGATGACGGACGCCCTGCTAGAATTGCCAAAGTGTTGGATGATTACGTAGGTAAAGAACGGGTTTCTAGTTGTCTGGCAGACTGGCGCTTTCAAGGTGTACAAAGAGGCCTACGAATGATCGCGCTCTTTCGCTGGCAACACGGAGAGGGATGGGTGCACGCCAGTGCATCTGGCCCGGGGTTGTCTCAACGAGTGAAGATCACAGGAGAGCGCTGTCCTTATCAACGTCCGCAATCACGAGACCTTAAACGGACCACGATTACTCACCGAAGGAAAGCCGCAAGACGGCAGGCACTTGAGCGCGCGTTCTCTCCCCTTGTGTAAATCACAAAAAGATATCAGTGCCATCCCCCTGTGGGGCGTCGGCGCAAGGGGGGATGAACCGCAGCGCGCGGCGGCGGTGTCGTTTCCGCCGCAAGCGCGAGGAAGATATTGGAGGACCTCAAGCGCGTAATCGAGCACGGCACCTCGGAGCTTTCGTCCGAGAGTTGAATAGTGAGCATTGACCTTGGAGCATCGGCGATGCGGGCTTGATCGCGGCACTCATCCGGCATATGCTGAGCGTGAGTTGCTTCTCTCTTTAGCCGCTTCTTAGTTGCGTTTTGAGAGGCCCTGATCTTTGACAACTTGCACACGCGGCGGGGGTTGGCGGGAGTCACTGCGCGTTCTTAACCCAAAAAGAAAGAGACAATGAATCGGGGCTGGATTACTTTCTTGCTAGGTACTACTCATCGCCGCAGGGGAGATTCACATCTCCTGATGAGTTTAACGGGGGACCCGTCGAATTCTTTGCGGCAGCCGCATCAGCTAATCCGACCTTCTATGCTGACATAGTCGACCCGCAGACTCTCAATAAGTATCAGTATTGTCTCAACAACCCGCTGAAGTACGTTGATCCTAATGGACATCAAGAAAAGAAGAGTTTGACGGAGCAGCTGAAAAACTCCATGAGGGCCGTTGCCGAGTATTTTGGAGTATCAAGTAAGCCCGTCAAAACTGAGGATGATGCTAATCCGAACAACCCAGAGAATAAGAATTATGGTCCCGGTGGTGTCCTGCCAAGCAGCAGCGATGTAGCTGGAAAGACCTTTGAGACATACGCAAAGGCTGTAGACAAGTACACCGACGTTCTTGAGTTTCTAGACCCTGTAGGCGGCGCCAGCTTTGTCCGAGCCTTTATGAAGGGGGATGCCGGAGGCGCGACGTTAGCAGGGGCGGGAATTGTTTTCGGTAGTAAAGCGTCTGTAGAGGCGCTCAATATTCTAAGAACGGCCGGGACTCATGAGGTTTTGGAAGTTTCGGGACGCTTCGGAATTCAGAAACTAATTCCGACCCGGCAAGAAGCTGAGAAGTTGATTGCAGCTGCAGGCGGACGTATCCAGAGGATAGAGAAGGCTCATAAAGGAGAGGGCCACGCATACGCACACATCAATTACTACCTTGGTGGCGATCCAAAAAAGACGGCAACCATTCGGGTTCAAAGCGTGGGTAAAGAATTCCACCGAACGCCAAAAAAGATAGTCGACTAGAGTAGCCTCGAAGTTGCCCAAGGTCAGTGCGGTCGACCGGGGGATATAAAATGAACTACCGAGTCCCGACCAAGGAATTCATCCGAGCGTGGTACGAATGGCAACATACGCCGGAGCCTGTTTCCAATTTTAGGCGTCGTCGCGCAGCCGCACCCACGTACCAGATTGAGTGTGACTTGGACCATCTGGCAAGCAGCATATACTCACTTGGTAGTGGGGTGATTGGCCGGGCAAGTTGGGATCCTGCCGAGCTTGCTTCTGAGCAAATCCTTGAACTCGAGAGGATAGGTTCTGAACTAGAAGGTTGCGCAATATCGGATACCGACAGGGACCAGTTCACGAATTATCTGTCGGTTACAATCGCTCTGCTCGAAGAGTTGATGAAGCTTGGCGGAGGAGACGAAAAGGTTCCCAGCCACCCGACCGAAGGAACAGGATAGCTAGCCCGATCCGGTTGAACTTCCTATGCTGAGCAACTTGGTCGCTTCTCGCTTTAACCGCCTTTTGGTAGTTGCTTTTTGGGCGACCCTGATCTTTGACAGCTTGCACAACCAGCCGGGGTTGGCGGGAGTCACTGCGCGTTCTTAACCCAAAAAGAAAGAGATAGTGAATCGGGGCTGGATTACTTCCTCGCGAGGTACTACTCATCGGCTCAAGGGAGGTTCAATAGTCCTGATGAACCACTCGTCGGCCAAGACGAGGAAGATCCCCAGACCTGGAATCTGTATGCCTACACATCAAACAATCCAATAAACCGGGATGATCCAGATGGCCTGTGGGAAGTTGTCTGGGGTCTTCATAATCTCTTGCCGGACAGCGGAGAATCAGAGCTAAGGAGTGTTGCCGAAAGAGAGATAAGGGAACTCTTGGCGAAAGGCCGGGTATCTCTGTTTCGACGTAACGGAGTCGAAGGCGAAGAAAGACCGCTTCCGCCGGATGAGGTAGCGTCTGCACTCTCGGACCAGAAAAACTGGGAAGAACCGAAGGCTAATTCGATGCAAATTCTCATAGGCGCTACGGAAGAAGGAGAACGTGTTTACTACTCGTTGGAGACGGGACCATAATGTAATCTACTGTCGCAGAGGAACCCCAGGGAGCCGACCCGCAAATTACGCCTACAGAGTTCAATCCGTGTGATCGTCTGGCTCTTGAGCATCCGTGCTGGCTGTTTATGATTGGCCATCGGAGGCGTCAAGGGTAAAGAGAGATCGGAAGGTCATCCGATAACCGTGGCTTATAACTCCGAAGACAACCGAGCGCGCCACTAGAAAGTAGTGTCACGCCGGTTGCGTCGTCGTCATACTACGCCAGACCCTTCGAGACGCAGCGACCAGAATGGCGCAAGGGGGGAGCCAACCGGAGCGCGCGGCGGCGGTGTAGTTTCCGCCGCAAGCGCGAGGAAGATATCGGGGCGTACGATAACGCGTATTGTGTTGTCGTGCAGCGCAAGTGCCACTGGCTTTTTTTAGTGGCACGCGCGCTGCGTCGACGAACATAATGCCGCGTTATCGGATGACCCTTCCGGTTAGACAAACTCTCTCGCCACGAGGGGACTTCGGACTACGACGCGCGGTTCTAATCGATTGAAGGGGAGGTGGTCAGGATCGCCCTTACATTGATCATCGCGCGGCACCGCTGGCCCGCTGAACTACAAGCTCGACGTTGCAGTCGGCTATGATTTCTTTTATCGAATTGGTTAGAGCGGCTGTGACCTTAACCCGAACATGTTGATTCGGCTGTACGCGAGCGATGCTGCCGTCGGCAAGTTTCACTTCAAAGATGATTCCGCATTCACCGCGGTTGTTGTCGAGCAACCAATGCAGGCGCTCCAATCTTTTTTCATCGACCGAATCGACATCGAAGTGCAGCACCACAGTTCGCGCGGCTCGCTCGCGAATGTTCTCGAGCGGTTGGACCTCATCGGCGATAATGGTAATCGAGCCGCCGTCATCTATCTCGAGCCGGCCGCGCACCAGCACAGGGGTGTCACTCTGCATCACGCCGTTCGCCTTGCTGAACACGTCGGGCCATGCGACGACCTTGACCGATCCGAATTGATCTTCGAGTTGAAACAAACCGAAGCGGTCTCCCTTCTTCGTCGTGCGCACGTTGAGGTCCATCACCACGCCGCCGAGCGTCACCACGGAACCATGACTGAGACCGGACAACCGATCGACGTCCGCATCGGCGAAATCCTTGAGCGCTGCTTCGTAGTTGGACAGCGGGTGACCGGAAATGTAAAAGCCGAGTGTTTCCTTCTCGCCTTTTAGGAGTTCGTGATGCTGCCACTCCGGAACATCGGGGAGCGGGGGCTCAACGGCCGGCATCGAGGCGCCGAGCGCGCCAAACAGATCGGTCTGCCCGCTTGCACGCGAGCGTTGAACGCGCTGGCCGCTTTCAATAGCCGAGTCACTCGCTGCGAACAACCGCGCGCGGCTCTGTTGTACCGAATCAAACGCGCCGGCGCGAATCAGGCCCTCGAGCACTCGTTTGTTGACGGCTCGGGAGTCGACGCGTTCGGTGAAGTCGAAGCTCGACGAGAAAGGCCCGCCGGCATTGCGGGCATCGACAATCGAAGAGACTGCCGACTGACCTATACCTTTGATCGCGGCAAGCCCGAATCGAATCGAGTTACCGGCGGCGGTGAAATTGTCGAGGCTCGCGTTCACATCCGGCGGGAGAATCTGGATGCCTTGTGACCGCGCTTCGTTGATGTACCTTACGACCTTGGCGGTGTTGTTCAATTCGTTCGAAAGCACCGCCGCCCAGAAGTGCGTCGGATAGTGCGCTTTCAGATATGCGGTCTGATAAGCAAGGTACCCGTATGAAAATGAATGCGCGCGGTTGAAAGCGTAGTCGGCGAATCCTTCAAAGCTTTGCCACAATTTTTCAAGCCTGCCTGCGTTGTGACCGCGCTCTATCGCTTGCCTCAGAAACTTTTCCTTGTGCTTGTCGAGTTCCTCACGCTTCTTCTTGCCCATCGCGCGGCGTACAAGGTCCGCTTCGCCTAACGAGTAGCCTGCGAGCTTTTGGAATACTGCCATTAGCTGTTCTTGATACACGCAAATCCCAAGCGTGTTGCCCATGATCTCTTTTAGCTCGGGGAAGTCGTAGCGCACCTGGCGGCGCCCGTGTCTGCGCTCGATGTAATCGTCCACCCAACCGCTGTCGATCGGTCCGGGCCGGAAAAGCGCGTTGAGCGCGGACAGGTCTTCAAGCCCCTCAGGTTTGAGTCTGCGGCAGAGGTCTTTCATGCCGCCGGATTCAAACTGAAAGATCGCTTCGGTCTTGCCTTCGGCGAACAGTTGCAGGGCGCCGCGATCATCGAGCGGGATCTTTGTGAGATCAACCGTCGTGCCCGTTTCGCGCGCGATCGATTTCAGGCAGTCGTCGATGATCGTCAACGTAGTCAGCGCCAGGAAATCCATCTTCAGCATCCCGGTCTTCTCGAGATCGTTCATCGGAAACTGGGTCGTTATTTCATCGCGCGCCGTCTTCGAGATTGGCACAAGCTCGTATAGCGGCTTTGGCGAGATCACCACGCCTGCTGCGTGAACCGAAGCGTGACGCGAGCAGCCTTCGAGCCGTTGGGCTATCTCGATGACTTCGCGCACTCGCTCGTCGGTGTCTATGGCTTTCCTAAGATCGGGGTTCTGTTTGATTGCGTCTTCGATCGAAACGTTGCGCCCGCGCACCGGCGGTGGAATCATCTTGGCTATCTTGTCTACCTCGGAGTAGGGCATCTCGAGCGCGCGGCCGACGTCTTTGATGACCGCCTTCGAAGCCAGGGTGCCGAATGTGCTAATCTGCGAGACGTGATCGCGGCCGTAATAGTCGGCTACGTAATCGATCACCTTCTGACGGCCGCGCACGCAGAAGTCGATGTCGATGTCGGGCATCGACACGCGCTCCGGGTTCAGGAACCGCTCAAAGAGGAGGTCGTACTGAAGCGGGTCAAGATCGGTGATCCTCAGGCAATAAGCCACAAGCGAGCCGGCCGCCGAGCCTCGCCCCGGCCCGACCGGGATTTTGTTCTGTCGCGCATAGGCGATGAAGTCCCAAACGATCAGGAAGTAGCCTGCGTAGCCCATCTTCATTACCACGGCGATCTCTTGTTCGAGCCGCGCGCGGTAGTCATCGAGACCGCATTTGCGGTCGGGCCGGTCCTTGAGATCAGCCCATCTTTCTTCAAGCCCGGCCCGCGCGCGCTTGGTGAAGTAGCTGTCGGCGGTTTCGCCCTCCGGCACCCGGTACACGGGCAAATGGTTCTGGTCCTTTGGCAGCTCGAGCTCGCACATCTCGGCGATGGCGACAGTGTTCAAAAGCGCTTCCGGCAGATCACCACCGAAGATTCCCCACATCTCCGCAGCCGATCTGACGTAGAACTCGCCTTCCTTGTACTTGAGCCCGCGCTTCTCGTTCACCGTCTTGCCGGCGCCGATGCACACAAGGATGTCGTGCGCGCGCCAGTCGTCCTGCATCAGGTAATGACAATCGTTCGTCGCGGCCAGCGGTATCCCCGTCTTCTTCGACAGCGCGATCATCCCCGGAATGACTGTCTGTACCTCTTGTTCGAGGCCGTGGTTTTGAACTTCGAGGTAATAGTTGCCTTTGCCCAGAATGTCTTCGAACTCTTTGGCCTGGCGGGCGGCTTCATCGAACTTGTCGGAGAGAAGGAGCGATGACGGCACACCCGAAAGACAGGCAGAGAGGGCGACAATCCCCTCGCTGTGCGCGGCCAGCAGTTCTTTGTCGATGCGCGGTTTGTAGTAGTAGCCCTGGGTGAATGAGAAGGACGACAGCTTCGCGAGATTGTGATAGCCCTGCAGATTCTTGGCGAGCAAAATGATGTGGTTCGTGCCCTTCTCCCCGGATGCGTCGCCGCGATCAGTGTGCTTGCCCTTGGCGATGTAGGCTTCCATGCCGATGATGGGCTTGATGCCCGATGACTTCATCTGATTGTAGAAGGAGATCGCGCCGTACAGGTTTCCGTGATCGGTGACGGCTACGGCGCGCGCGCCAAGTTCCTGGGCGCGCTGAGCGAGTGGCTTGATTTTGATTGCCCCGTCCAAGAGACTAAAATCAGTGTGCAGATGAAGGTGTACAAAGTCTTTTTCGTTCATAGTCCCGTTTCCGGAGCCTCTGTTTTTGATAAGAGACTCAGCTATATGCACTGCCGGACCGTGGTTGTGGAAGCGTGTTCAGATGATAGCGAACTCGGCTCTACGGTTCGGGAGTCTAGCACAGTCGGCATAAGGTGTATACCGCAAGTTGTAGGGGGAAGAGAGCGACGTACAATATATTGACAAAAGTCGCTTGATCGGAAATGAATATCGAGATACGCTTTCCGTCTGTTGCTGCCGCCGTAGAGAGTACAGTCACAATCCCTTCTATGCGGCGCAGTGCCATCGTTGATGACTTCAGACACGCTTCGGGAGTATGCTATCGGGAAAGGGCTGTTTAATTGGTGGACGCGATTGTCTCCGATTCTTTTGAATACCGATAACCGAATCGCCGGTTACAAAGGAGTGATGCGGTGAAGACGAGACGTTACAAGATCCAACGCGCAGTTTTAGTTCTTGCAGTCGCTTCTCTGGCCTCTGCTGTGTTTCCAAACACTCGGCCCGGAGTCGAGCCGGCAATTGATAAGGCTCGCGCCGCGTTGCGCGATGAGGGCCCTGTCCAATTCGCCACGTCCGCTTTGAATGAAGCCCGCGATTGCTTGCCGATGATCTTCGAGTCCAATCGCGGACAGGCCGAAGCCGATGTGAAGTTCGTCGGCCGCGGAGACGGCTTCGCTCTGCTTCTCAAACCGCGCGAAGCGGTGATGGCATTGCGCAAACTAAAGCCGAGCTTCGCAAGCCGGGTGAAGGCGGATGGCCAGCCCTCAAACGGTGAACTCTCTTGGCAACGGCTGAGCATGAAGCTCGAGGGCGCTAATCCGGCGCCGCTGGTTTCCGGGATCGAACAGCAGCAGGCTCGAGCGAACTACTTCATCGGCAGTGATTCGACCAAATGGATTCGAGGAGTGGAAACCTATTCTCGTGTCTCGTATTCGGGAGTGTATCCCGGCGTCGACTTGATGTTTTATGGCGATCAACGCCAGCTCGAATATGATTTCACATTGGCCCCGGGCGCCGACTGCCACGTAATAAAGCTCCGCTTCGAAGGCGCAAATGATCTCGAATTGAATCCGGAAGGGGCGTTGATCCTGCACACGGCCGCCGGCGAAGTGAGACACGAGCGCCCGGTGGCGTACCAGGAGACCAACGGCGCGCGGCTTCAAATACAGGCCGACTTCAAGCGAATGGATGACGGCACGATCGGCTTCGAGGTTGGTGACTACGACCCAACGCTGCCGCTTGTCATTGACCCGGTGCTCGTCTACTCAACCTACGTGGGCGGCAGCGCAGCCGACGCTGGCAGAGGCATAGCAGTGGATTCCGCGGGTAATGCATATCTGGTCGGCGATTCATTTTCTTCTGATTTCTTATTCCGGGCTTCAACGACCAACTCCGATATCTTCATTGGGAAGCTGAGTTCGAACGGGTCGTTACTCACCTACACCTTTTTCGGCGGAATGAAGAACGACTTTGCGACAGGGCTGGCGCTTGACGGTTCGGGCAACGTCTATCTATGTGGGGAGACCGAGTCGGGGGACTTCCCGCAGCTAAACTCAATTGGTTTGGCTCTACGTGGCGTGTCCGACGCATTTGTGGTCAAGCTGACCCCCATGAATACGGCTCCGGATAATCTTCTATTCGAGTATTCGAGTCTGGTGGGGGGTAGCGGCGAAGAAGGAGGAGCAAGCATTGCCATCGATGGCGCGGGCAGCGCCTATCTCACCGGACGAACTTCGTCGCAGGATTTTCCCACCGTAGCCGCGATCCAGCCGTCCTACGGGGGCGGCGACTCGGACGCCTTTGTCTCAAAGCTGGCGCCCGATGGAAAGTCGCTCGTCTACTCGAGCTTCCTGGGCGGCGGTGGCACAGAGAATTCGATCCGCAGAACCGGAATAAGCGTTGACGCCTCCAGGAATGCTTACGTTGCCGGTGATACGCAATCGAGTGATTTCCCGACCAGGAACGCCCTCCGTGCGGCCAAGACCGGCTCGGCGGCGTCGTTCGATGGTTTTGTCGCCAAGATCAACGCCAGCGGGTCCGACTTTGTTTACTCCACATATCTGGGCGGAAGCGACGATGACTCTGCTCTGGCCATCGCCAGTGATCAAGCTGGCAGCGGCTACGTTACCGGGCGAACGAGATCGATCACTTTTTCGGGGTCCACATCCACTCGTCCTTCGTCCGCGACGACCGATGCTTTCGTAGCCAAGCTCAACGCATCCGGGTCGGCGCTCTCCTATCTCACCTTTATCGGAGGCAACAACGGTGACGAGACCGGAAACGCGATCGCGGTGGATACGGCAAACAATGCCGCGATAGCGGGCACCGCTGGCCTTGGATCCCCGACGGTCGATGCGATCCAGTCGTTCTTCAAGGGAGGTGCGAACGACGCTTTTATCGCGAAGCTGGGAACAACCGGCGCCGTTTCTTTCTCGACCTACCTTGGCGGCAGCGGCGATGATGTAGCGCTGGCCGTCGGCCTGGACCCGGCGGGCGGGATTTACGTCACGGGGTTTACAGATTCAACGGACTTTCTGACAGTTGCACCGCTGGTACGCGACAACGCCGGAGGGCGGGACATTTTCATCGCAAAGATCGACCCTAACACGAATCCCAATCGCCCTGTCTTGCTTCAGGCCTTGATAAGCGGGAAGCACTTGATCCTATTCGGACAGAACTTCGCCCCGGGCGCCGTGCTGCGAATCAATGACGAGCCGACCAAGACTAGAAACGATGATCCGGACCAATCACAAATACTGTTTGCCAAGAAAGCCGCCAAAAGGATCGGGGCTGGTCAGACTGTTCAGTTGCAGATCGAGAATCCGAACGGCAAGAGATCTAATTTTCTGTTCTTGACGAAACCACTTTAGTGAACTTCGCCGACGTACCTGGAAGCAACTACGTGTCTGATTCTCAACACGGCGAGGCGTTCACTTGTGCCACAAACGTAGGTCGCCCCCGGTCGGCGCGGGTCACATTGCGGCGGGCTCGCCCTTTCGAGGGACCCGTCGAGGGACTCGCGAGAGGTATCCCGTCCTGATCATTTGGATGTGGTTGCCGCAGCCTGCCACTCTTTATAAAGCGCGTCAAGCAGTGACGCGATCTCTTCTTGCCGGCCCCCGATTTGAGTGTACTGCTCGGGGCGCCAATCCGATGACGCGCTGGAGAGCGCCTCGGTAAGCTCGGTCAACTCATTCTCCAATATCCTTATCTCCTCTTCTATCTCTTCGACCGAACGGCGTCTGTGGTTAGGAGACAATCTCCCGGAAGACCTGGCAGGTTTCCCGGGCTGACGCTTCCGTAGGGCAGGCTCCCTGGGCGCTGGCTGCCGGACGTGGTGGACCGCGTAGAAGTCGGAATAGGCGCCGGTGTGATAAGTTGCGATGCCTTCTTCGAAATGCAGTATCTCGGTTGCGAGCTTGTCGAGAAAATAACGGTCGTGCGAAACGGCTATGATGGTGCCCGTATACTCAGCAAGCGCGCGTTCGAGCGCCTCGCGAGAAGGAATGTCGAGATGGTTCGTTGGCTCGTCCATCACCAGAACGTTTGCCCGGCTGTAGATTAGCTTCGCGAGCGCGAGCCTGCTCTGCTCGCCGCCCGATAACGCAACCACGGGTTTCCCTATGTCGTCGCCGGTGAAAAGAAACTTCGCCAGGTAGCCTCGCAGCTCACCGGGAGTCGCACGCGGAGCTACCGAGGCGATTTCTTCGATGACCGTCGATCCAAAGTCGAGAGACGAGAGCTCTTGATCGAAGTACTCGATGTTGACGTTGGCGCCCCACGTCAAGCCGCCGCTGATCGGCTTAAGCTCGCCAAGGATTGTCTTCAACAGGGTCGTCTTGCCGGAGCCGTTGGGGCCGATGATTCCAAGCCGCTCTCCTCGCCTGAGCAAGAACGAAACTCCGCTCGCAAGTATTTTCTCATAGCCGATTGAAAGATCCGCCACCGCGAGCACGTTGTCACCTGCCCGGGCTACGCTCTGAAGCCGAAAGTCGCCGACTCGTTCGTCACGTACTGCCTGCACCCTCTCGATTCGTTCGAGCATCTTGCGGCGGGACTTGGCCTGCTTGGTTTTCTGACCAGCGATGTTCCGGCGTATGAAGTCTTCCGTGCGAGCGATCAGCTCTTGCTGCTCCTCGTACTCGCGCGTCTGGGTGAGACGCCTTTCCTCGCGTTGCCTGGTGTACGCGGTGTAGTTCCCCGGGTAGACCGTGGCGTCCCCGCCGTCAATCTCGATTATCTTGATGGCGGTGCGATCGAGCAGGAACCTGTCGTGCGAGATGATCACGAACGAAGACTTGTACTCGGATAAGAAGTCTTCCAGCCATTCGACGGCATTGACGTCAAGGTGATTGGTCGGCTCGTCGAGAAGGAGAAGGTCAGGCTCGGAGAGCAGCAGCTTCGCGAGCGCGAGCCTGGCTCTCTGTCCGCCGCTTAGTTGTTCGGGCCGTTTGTCCGTTTGATCGTCCTTGAACCCGAGTCCGGCAAGTACGGCTTCGGCCTGCGCGTGATAGCTGAAGCCCCCTGCAATTTCGTATGCGTGCCGCAGATCGCTGTAAGTGTGCATTGCCTGGTCAAGAGTCTCGCCGGCCGCCTCGGACATCGCGCGTTCGAGACGCGTCATCTCCGCTTCCATCGCCTGCATCTCGATGAATACCGAAAGCGCTTCTTCACGCACGCTCCGCTCACCGCTAAAGATTGGTTGTTGTTCGAGAAGGCCGACTCGAAGTCCTCTAAGCAGGACGACCTCGCCGCGGTCGGTTTCTTCTTGACCGGTGACCAGACGAAAGATGGTTGTCTTGCCCGCGCCGTTACGGCCTACAAGCCCCGCGTGCTCGCGCGGGTTGATCTGGAAGGTCACGCCTCGCAGCACCTCGGCGGCGCCGTAGGACTTGAACACGCCGTCTAGCCTGAAAAGCATTGTTAGGAAGAAGCAGGGTCAAAATTTTCCATTTTCCATTTAGGATTTGTCATTTGTTATTGAATGGCTGGATGACAAATAGAAAATGGAAAATGGAAAATGGAAAATGGCGTCGTTATCGCTTATTGCCGTTCGACGTTGCGGCTTTGTTCGAATTTGACGGAGCCGGACGATTGGAACTCGGCGCTGGCTGAGCGGCGCGATTCTCATTCTCAATTCGCGGCTGTGCCTGCTGCTGCTGAGCCGCCTGCTGCAACAACTGCGACGGGCGCATCTCGACGATCGTCTGTGGATTCTGGACGATGCGTTCAGCAAGGTAGTTCTTGGTCGTGGTCTCGGAAAGTGTCACCAACACGAGCGCGTTCAACAGCACTTGCTGACGCTGCTGGGTGATCGTGTTTATTATGTCTGCGCGAACACGGTCGAGGGTCAGGTTCTCTGGCTGTTCCTGTTTTCGGTTGAGTTTGAAAATGTACCACGCGCCAGACAAGTTGTCTTTGACGGGCTCTGTGTACTGGCCTACGTTTAGCGCCATTAGTTTTGCGGGCATATCCGGGCGGCTGGGGAACGTCTGTCTAAGCTGAGCCTCGGTGGCGAACCCCAGGCTACCGCCTCGAAGCGCCGAAGCCTGGTCCTCGGATTTCTGTGCCGCGACCGTCGCAAAGTCCGAATTACCGCGGAGCTGTTCATAGATGGCTTTTATCTTCTGCTCGGCGCCTGCCTCGCCCCCGTTGTTGGCGGGGCTCACGACGATCATCGATATGTCAGTGCCTCGTTGGGCTACGAACTCAGCTTTGCGATCAGCGAAGTACTTTTCGATTTCGGAGTCGGTCGGTGCGCTGACCCGAGTGCGCTCGCGCTCTCTGAGCGCATTGATTGCAAGCTCGCGGCGAATCTTGTCGCGGATCTCTTGCTCGGTAAACCCGGCTTGCTTGATCTGGGCCTGGTATTGCTCTTCAGTCATCTGGGCTTCTTGCTTGCGCTTCTGAACTTCCTGATTGACCTTTGTGTCGTCCGGGCCAAGATTTTCCTTCTCAGCCTTTTGGAAAAGAGCTTCCTCCTGAATCAGGTTATCAAGCACGCTCAGCCGCGCCGCGACCAGCTCCGCGGGTGTCAACGGCGCCCCGGCGCCGTTCGCATCGAGTTGCTGTTTGATGGTGCTGTCGACCTGCTTCAATGTGATCTCACGCGAGCCAACTTTCGCCGCTACTTCAAGCGTTGACGGGTCCGCCGCGCTCTTGCACGCGGCGATCAGCAGTGAGCAGAAAAGAACTAAAGTGATTGGTTTGAGGGAACGAAACACGGTGATGCTCCTTAGTAAAGAGTCCGACAAAAATTCGGTTTGTCGTTGATTGTCTAATGCGCTCCATTGCGAACCAGCGACAAACTGAGGTTTGTCGGACGAAATGGTTTGACGGACAGCGATCTGCCCGTGCTAGACTGTCGCTTTGCTTTCATAGTGAAATTCTCATCGGAGGTACGTAACAATGTCAAAACGATGCGAGGTCTGCGGCAAGGGGCCTCAGTTTGGCCACCGCGTGAGCCACGCCAACAACCGCACCAACCGACGCTTCAATCCAAACCTGCAGGCGGTCCGCGCTCTCATCAGCGGCCGCGCACAGCGCCTTCGGGTGTGCACGCGCTGCCTGAAAGCGGGAAAGGTCGTCAAAGCCGCCTAACCCATTTTGGATTTTGGATTTGCGATTTTGGATTACGATGTCTTCTGTAAATCCAAAATCCAAAATCCAAAATCTCTTCCGGCCCCTTCTACCCAGCCAAAGCGATTACATCGATCTCGACGCGCACATCGCGCGGCAACCGCGATACCTGGACTGTTGATCTGGCCGGAGGCGCCTCTCCGAAGAATCGTCCGTAGGTCTCGTTCATATCGGCGAAGTCTCCGAGATCAGCCAAAAACACGGTTGTCTTGACCACGCGGTCCAACGAGCTGCCGGCGGCCTGAAGAACGGCGCTCAAGTTGTTCATCACTCTTTCGGTCTGTTCGCGTATTCCGCCTTCAACGATCTGCATGGTTGCCGGATCGAGCGGAATCTGACCCGAAGCAAAAATGAGCCCGCTCGCCCGGATCGCCTGCGAATATGGTCCGATGGCTTTAGGCGCGCTGTCAGTCTGAACGCGTTCTTTCATGCTGACCTGACTCACAGTCGGGAATCAAGCACTGGGCTGAAACTCCGAATTATCCCAGATGGGCGTGTGGTTGTCCACCGGAGGGAATTGCGGAATGCCGATTTCGCAGTGCGGATGTGAAGTGCAGGAGGCTTTGAAGCTTGCGCGTGCTTCAAATCCGCATTCCGCAATCACACCTGCACGGGCTCGCCGCTGATGCGCTCGACATCCATAACGCCGCGAACCGACTTGAGCGCGCCGGTTATTTTTTCAAGATGCTTTAGGTCGAAAATCTCGGCAGTCAGCACGAGTTGGCCGCGGCCCTCCTCGTCCAACGACGCGTGTATGTCGCGAATGTTAGTGCCGACCCCTGCAATCGCCTGCGTCACGTCGGCCACCATTCCAGGCCGGTCCTCGGTTACAAGCTTCATCGTCACCGGGTAAGCTGACTCGTGCTTTGCGTCTGACTTCATCCATTCAACTTCGATCAGCCGCTCAGGGTTAACCAACAAGCCCGGCATGTTCGGGCAGCGGTTCGAGTGAACGGCGACGCCCTTGCCGCGAGTGATGTAGCCGAGGATCTCCTCGCCGCGAATCGGGTTGCAACAGCGTGCCCGGTACACCATTACGTCGTCGATGCCTTTGACTACGATTCGGTCCTGCAACCCAAGGGCGCGCTTGACGACCTGCTTAAGAGTGGGCCGCTTCTCTTGCTCGATCTCGGCGGCGCGGTCCGGCGGCAAGAGCTTAGCGATCACGTTGCGGGGAAGCACCTTGCCGTACCCGATCGCCGCCAGCAGGTCATCTGCGCGGGCCGTTCCGTAGTCGGCGGCCACGCGGTCGAGGTCGCCGTTGGAAAGCATCTTCCTGGTGTTTAACCGAAATCTGTCTGCTTCCTTTTCGAACAGCTTCTTGCCAAGCTCGATTGCGGTCGTACGCTCGCTTTCGGCCAGGTAATGACGAATCTTGGATCGCGCCCGCGAGGTCTTGGCGAAGTTCATCCAGTCGCGAGACGGGTGCGCGGCGGGTGAGGTCATTATCTCCACAACGTCGCCGTTGCGAAGCTGATACTTCAGCGGCACTATCCGTCCATTGACCTTCGCCCCGATGCAGGCGAGACCCACCTGTGTGTGGATAAGGAAGGCAAAGTCCACCGGTGTTGCTCCCCGGGGCAATTCGATCACCTTGCCCTTGGGGGTGAAGCAATAGACTTCCTTCGGATAAAGATCGAGTTTGAGTGAATCGAGGAATTCGCGCGAATCTTTTACTTCCTGTTGCCACTCGACCAATCGCTTGAGCCACACGAAGGCTTCGTCTTCATCAGTGTGAGTGCCGCGGCGTCCCTCTTTGTACTTCCAGTGGGCTGCGATGCCCTCTTCGGCGATCGACTGCATCTCGCGCGTGCGGATTTGCACTTCAAAGGACTGGCCGCCGTCGCCCACGACCGATGTATGCAAAGATTGATAGAAGTTCTCTCGCGGTATGGCTATCCAATCCTTGAAGCGCCCTGGAATCGGCTTCCATGCTGTGTGGATCACGCCCAACGCACCATAGCAATCCTTCACCGATTCGGTGATGATGCGAATGGCAACGAGATCGTAAACCTGATCGATGTTGATGTGCTGGCGCCGGAGCTTCTGATAAATCGAAAACAACCGCTTGATTCGACCTTCGATGTAAACGACTTCGATAATAGAGGTCGCCATCATATCGAGTATCCGCTGCTTCACCTCTTCGAGGAACGCTTCCAGCCGGGATCGCCGGCTGTCGACCAGCTCCTTAAGCTTCTGGTACTCCTCGGGCTCGAGATGCTTGAACGCCAGGTCCTCGAGTTCACCTCGCACGCGCGCCATACCAAGCCTGTGTGCGATCGGAGCGTAGACATCGAGCGTCTCCTGGGCGATTCGCCGGCGCTTCTCGCCGGGAAGGTATTCGAGCGTGCGCATGTTGTGAAGCCGGTCGGCGAGTTTGACCAGAACCACTCGCACGTCGTCAACCATCGCCAATAGCATCTTGCGCATATTGAGCGCCTGACGCTCTTCTGAAGAGGCGTGGTCGAGCTTTGATATCTTGGTGAGTCCGTCCACCAGATGTGCTATTTCCGGGCCGAAGTACTCTTCGATCTCTTCGGCTGACGTTTCGGTATCTTCGACGATGTCGTGCAGCAATCCCGTCGCTACGCAGATCGGATCGAGGTTAAGGTCGGCCAGAATGTTCGCGACTTCTAGCGGGTGCACAAGGTACGGTTCGCCGGACTGTCGAGTCTGCCCGCGATGCTGGCGCGCGGAGAACAGATACGCGCGGCGCAGCAGCTCCTCATCGACATTGGGATGGTTCTTCCGAAGCTTTTCTATTATCGTCTCGAACCTGATCATGGCTGTTAAGAGGCCGGGATGTGCCCAAACTAAAAAAGGTGACCACCCGTTGAAGGGCGTCACCTGAATTCTAGCACAGGAGGGAAGCTACTTCATTTCGGAGCCGATGCCGCCTCGGCGGCAGCTTGCTGCTGTTGCTGCTTCTGCATAGCCATGTACTTGTCTTGCATTTCCATGGCTTTCTTCGTCAATTCTTCCTTTCGCCCGGGTTCGCGCTTCATGTCTTCAATGTAGACCAGCTTTTCATAGAACCAGGCATTGGCGTAGTGTTCGTCGACTGATATCGCCTTTTGCAGGTACCGGTGCGCCTTCAGAACGAGATCCTTCATCTCGTCGAGGATGTTCTGCGGTACGGTTCTGTTCTTCGATACGTAACCGGCGTTCAGATCGTAAGATTCCTGCCAGTAGCCCACCCCCAGAGTGTAGTAAACATCAGCCTTGGTCTTGGCCGTAGCGGACGGCAGTGTCGCCCTTTTCTCCAGAGTCTCGCGCTGAGCCGCTCTGTACTCAGCCGCCCTGGCGGGGTTGACTCGAGTGAGCTGGCTATAGATGTTTGCTTTGAAGGCAAGCGCCTGATCTATTGCCTCGGCGTTGTCAGGATTCTTCCGGATGATCTCATCGTAAGCGTCGATCGTTTTCTTGCCGAGCTCGTCGGTGAGGCTCTGGTCAAACTGGGCATTAAGCGCGCGAGCATAAAACAGTTGCGCGTTCGTCAAATCAGGGCTCAGATCCAGCGCTCGCGCGAACTGCTCTTCGGCCAATTGATATTTGCCCTTGTTGAACTCGCGCACGCCATCGTTGAGGCTGTTCTTGGCACGCAGGCTGTTGACGACTCCACAACCTGGCATCGTTAGCGCAACCGCCAGCAACACTAGAAGGACAGGTCTATTCTTCTTGTTCAAGGCTCGTACCTCCGGTTCTTGATCCGCGCCCCTTTTTCGATTTGGCGGGGCGAGCCCGTCTACTGCAAGTAGTCTATCTGGAGCCCAATGGGAAGTGCGCCCGCTCCCTTGACAGCGTCGATGACCGAAACAATGTCGCCGTACTGTTTGTCCTTCGGCGCTTTGATGAACACGGTTTTGTCGGGCCGCTGTTCGAGCAGGTCCTTGAGCGTGGTAGATAGTTCCACCAGGGTCATGGGCTTGCTGTTCAACTCGACCTGCTGATCCAGCCCAGCGCCCTGCATCTTGACGTCGACCATCAGCAAGTCCGATGGCGGCACCAGTGAGTCCTTCGTCTCTTGCGGCTTCTGCGGGATTAGCGATTCGAACTTCGCTTCCTTCTGTGGCTGGATGACCATGAATATGATCAGCAGCACAAGCAATACGTCAATCAGCGGGGTGACGTTGATGTTCGGGGGCGCAAGTCCCAGCCCTCTCGAATGATGGACTCCTTCGTCAACTTCTCCGTATGCCATGTTTGTTAAAGCTGCCGTGTGTGAAGCAGCATCCTCCCTGGTGTTTGATGCACAAATCCGGCGGGCGCTCGCAGGGAGCACCCGCAACCAATGCTACTTGCAAAGGGCGTTCTCGTTACTGGCCGCCGGCCGCGCCCGGACTCGTCTTCTCTTTTTCGGCGACCAAGCCTATACGGTCGAAGCCCGCGTCGCGAATCGAATCGATCACGGACACGACTGTCCCGTACTTCACGAGCGTGCCGCTCTTGATGTACACGACCTGATCAGGCACTGGCTTGTCCTTGAGGATTGTCCTGATCCTCGTAGGAATATCTGCCATCGCGACCTTCTCGCGGCCAATATAAAACTCGCCGTCGTTTGGTATGGCGACAACCGCCGACGTTTCCTTGATGATGTTCGGGTCCGGGTCTGGATACTTCGATTTGGGCAAGGCGACGCTGACACCGCTTTGCAACATAGGCGCAATGACCATGAAGATGATCAAAAGCACCAGCATCACGTCCACCATCGGTGTGACGTTGATATCGGCGACGTAGCCACCTTCGCCGCTGCCTACTGCCATTGACATAGCGTTACCTCACTTGAGTTCGCGGCGTTTGATGAAGTAGTCGATGAGTTCCGATGACGAGTTGTCCATCTCGATCTGGAAGCCCTCGACTTTGTTGGTGAAGATGTTGAAGGCCCACACCGCAGGAATCGCCACCAGCAGTCCGAACGCAGTTTCGATCAGCGCCTCGGAGATGCCGCCCGCGACCGCCGCGATGCCGGTCCCTTCAGCCGCCTTCATTCCCTGGAATGCGCCGATGATCCCGATGACCGTTCCGAGCAATCCCACGAACGGAGCCGTCGATCCGATGGTCGCCAGACCCGAAAGACCGCGCTTCAGCTCGGCGGTCTTCAACGCCGTCGAGCGTTGCAGTGCTCGCCGCGCGGCATCCATCGTGGTTCCCGATATGTCGGCGCCCCCCTGATGAGCCTGAAACTCCTGCAGCCCGGCATTGACTACCATCGCGAGATGCGACTTCTTGTGGCGATCGGAAATAGCAATCGCCTCGTCAATGCGGTTATCGCGAAGCGCGGCCGCGACCTTGGGCGCGAACTGTCGCGATTGGTTGCGGGCGGCGTTGAAGGTGAGCCAGCGCTCGACCATAACGGCAATCGAGTACATGCTCATGATGGCCAGCACGACTGCAATGAGCAGCGCGGGCCATTTCATCTTCTGGATCATGCCCCAGAGCGAAAAGTCCTCGGTTCCGCTAGCCGCGCCCTTGTCAACGGCTGCCTCTTCGGCCGCTTGGAGCAAAAAGAAAGCGAGCTTGTTGCCCGCCAGCCAGATGTTCGATAGAAGAAGTAGCATTGGTAGAAACCCTCCAAAGTCAAATTAGGATCGTTGTACAGTGAGGCTGCGACTCGGAGCGCTCGCAACCTCATACCATATTGTTCACAGGTTGAAGTTGAACGTGATCGTGCCAATCACTTTGACTGGCACCCCGGTTAACATTGTCGGGCTGAACTTCCAACCTCGTGCCGCATTGACTGCCGCGTCCTTAAGCAGTGGGTGACCCGAAATTGCGCGTGCTGAAATCACGCTCCCTTGTTCGTCAACGGTTACTTCTACGACCACCGCCCCGTTAACCCGCGCGGCTTTTGCCAGCGGCGGATAGGTCGGCTCAACGCGTCTGGTGGCGGACCCCTGAAACACGCCTCCCGATTTTCGGATGATCTTGGGCGGCTCAGGTTTCTTTTCCTCCGGTGGAGGCGGAGGCGGCTCTGCCGGGCCCGTCGGACCAATTCCACCGGGCACGCCACCTGGTACGCCACCCGGCACGCCCCCGGGAACCCCGCCCGGCTGACCGCCAACGTCGCCGATGTTGCTGCTCACGAACTGCGGTGGCTTGGGTGACGGCGCCTTGATTTCTTTTGGCGGCTCTTTAGCAGAGACGAAACCAGTGGGCGCGTCCGGTTTGAGTTGCTTGACGGGCGCTGCCGCAGGCGGGGGAGGAGGCGGAGGAGGCGGTGGTGGTGGTGGCGCCAGCAGTGTCAGTGCGTTGAATTGTTCGTTCAGCTTGGCGTCGTAGGCCACGATACCCCACACGATCACCGCCGTTAAAACCGACACCCAGATTGCCGCAGTCACCGTGAAGTAAACCCACCGCTCGGATCGTCTCCTCGTCGCCGACGACTCTACTAGTTGGTCAAACATTGAACTAAACCTCCAGTTATTGCGATGGGTCGGAGAAGCACCTTATTGAGCGCCAGTCTGCATCCGGTTGCAATCCATTGAATGAGGCGCTCGCTTCGAACGTGCCCGATAGACGTCGCCACCGTCTCTCTGGAGAGACAGGTAAAGCATGCAGACAGAAGTACGATTAATAAAAAGCACTTATTCTGCTGAAAGTCTGGCTGAAAACCGGCTGAGTCTACACTTGCCTTCCCATCTAGTCAAGAAGTTTTCAAGCTTCCAACAAGTTAGACACCGGCAATTCCGGCTTTGTTCCCGCCAGTCGATCGCGCACCGAAGAGAGCGGCTACGCTCCGAGGCCGGCGATCGCCGCTCCGCACTCCAAGAGGGTTACACCTTCGCCAGAGTTCGCTCGGCAGCGCGTGCCTTCGTTTCAACGGATCTACCGCGCCCTTTATTGCGGCCGGTCACATATTCCCACCAGAGCATCACCGGGCTCGCAACCGCGATAGTAGAATAGCAGCCGACGATTATGCCGATCGTCAGAGCGAGCGCAAAACCCCTCAGCACTTCGCCTCCAAACAGAACTATCGCAACAACAGAAAGGAACGTCAGCCCGGAGGTGATGACCGTTCGCGAAAGAGTCTGATTGATCGCGTCGTTGGCGAGCTGGACGAGGCTATCCCTTCGACGCAGCCTGGTGTTCTCGCGTATGCGGTCGAAGATGACTATCGTGTCGTTCATCGAGTAGCCTACTAGCGTGAGCAACGCGGCAATAACCGTCAGGCTGATCTCCCACTGGAACAAGGCGAAAATCCCGAGGGTGACCAACACGTCGTGAAAGACCGCAAGCACCGCCGCCACTCCATAGATCCACTCGAAGCGGAACGCGATGTACACAAGCATTCCTGCCAGCGCCGCAAGCGTCACGTAAATCGCTCGGTTGCGCAAGTCCCGCCCCACCACCGCGCCAACCACGTTAGCAGAAATCACGGCGAAGGAGCCTTCCGTGAAGTACGGCTTCATTTTGTCTAGCAACTCTGCCGACACGTCTTGGGTTTGAAGCAGGCCGATGTCGGTTATGACTCCGCTACTATTCTTGCGATAGTCGGCGATGGCTTGCGCCGCCTTCGAATAGGTGTCAGATCCAGGGCCAACACCAAGCGGGTCGATGCGTCCCAGCGCGTCTTCGATCTCGCTCTTTCCAGCCAGGTTCAAGTCGATCTTACCTGCGAAGAACCGGTCGAGAATCACCTGGTTGACCTTGTTCTGATCGAAGTTGGCCAAATCCTTCACGTCCAGAGTCAGACCCCGTAGCGCGCTGATGTCTTGAAGGAACCCCTTGTTCGGCCCGTCGCGGAAAGAGATGATCTGATCGCCGACCTGACGATAGGGATGGTCAGTAGGGAAGTACTGCGCCTTTATTTCAAGCGGATCAATCTGACGCAATTCTGCTTCGATTCCCGCGGCGTCAATACTGTTGATGTTGACAACGCCCGCGGCAATATCGCCGGAGGGATTGAGCCGTTGTAACGCCCCAATAATAGCGCGCTTGTCCTCGTCAACGCGGCGCTCAGCCTCCGTCCCGATGCCAAGCTGCGGAGAATGGATGATCAGCTCATTATGCCGGCTCGTTACCGGCTGAAGTGTCACCTTCTGCGTGTCGATGCCAGCCGAGCCGAGAGCCGTGCGAATCTGGTCGAGCGAGGGCGACTCTCTGAATCGCACGTGCATCATCGTGCCGCCGGTGAAGTCGACTCCCAGATTGAACCCGCGAATCTGGACCGCGGCTGCGCCCAACAACAACAGGAAAATCGTGATGCCGATGAAGAACTTCTTCGCTTTGATCCAGTCGATCTTAGGATTCCTGAATAGCTCTACCATAGTGACTCGTGATGCGTGAACCGTGATGCGTGACCGGATCACGCATCAGGTTCACGTTTCATATACTCAATGTCTCCACTCTTGCGCTGCGGTTGAGATGCCACATGAAAATCGTCCTCGACACGAACACCGCCGTGAACAGGTTCGCCAAAAGACCGACAACCAGTGTGACCGCGAAGCCACGAATCGGACCTGTGCCGAACACGAACAGGAAAACCGCTGAAACGATCGTCGTCACGTGCGTGTCTATGATCGTCAGGAAGGCCTTGTTAAACCCGACGTCTACGGCCGACGCGACTACCTTGCCGCTTCGCATCTCATCGCGTATGCGCTCGAAAATCAGCACATTCGAGTCAACCGCCATGCCTATCGTCAAGATCACCCCGGCGATACCGGGCAAGGTCAGCACCGCTTCAAACATGACCAGCGCCGCAACCAGCAAAATAAGGTTAAGAATGAGCGCCAGCACTGCGTTGATCCCCGATCCGCGATAGTAGAACAGCATGAACGCTACTACCGCGAGCAGTCCGGCTATCGAAGCGGTCACGCCTTGCCGTATCGAATCGGCGCCAAGCGATGGACCTACGGTACGTTCCTCCAGGTACACGGCCTTCGCCGGCAGCGCCCCTGACCGCAGAATCAGCGCCAGGTCCTCGGCTGCTTTTTTCGTGAAGGTACCGGTTATCTGGCCCCGGTCGCTGATCTGGCCATTAATTGAGGGCGCTGATTTGACTTCGTTATTTAGGACGATCGCGAGGTGATCCTTTATATGTTTCCCGGTGGCGTCCGAGAATCGTCTTGCGCCCTCGGGCAATAGCGTGAAGTCAATCTCGTAGGACGCGCCCCCATATTCAGAAGATCTCGCAGATGCGTCGCGCATGTCGAGCCCGGTGATCACCGAATTCTTTCCTACGACCACCCACCCTTCCTGAGCCGCTCCGCCTGAATCGGGACGGTCCCGATAGAAGAGAACTTCGTACTGGCTGGTGTACGGGTCGTTACCCGGCGGAGTCGATTTGGCGATCGCCTCCGCCTGCTCCTTTGTGGGGTACGGAATCTCCGTCCCCGGCGCCACAAGCTTCAGCTCGAGATTGGAGTCGGCGTTGAGCGTGTTCTTCACTCGTTCAGGGTCGTCGACTCCGGGCATCTGAATCACGATCTGATATGTTCCCTCGCCGCCCTGCCGCTGAATCGTAGGCTCGGTAACGCCGAACGCGTTGACCCGATTCTCGATGATCGCCTTCGCCTGCTCCGTCGCCTTTTCGCGCAACTCGTTCTGCTTGGTTTCGGAAAGCGACGCTATTACTGAGTTGCCCTTCTCGCTGATGCTCCAATCTAGTCCGAAATCGTTCTCCAGTTCCCTCACTATATCCGAGTTCTTCGTGCTGTCGGGGACTTCCACGGCCACCTTGCCAGGCGTATCGCCGTTCACAGTCGTAAAGGGCAGGTTCTTCTCTTGCAGCTTGACGGCGGCCACCTCCGCATTGCGCTGAGTAACCTTCCGTATGACCTCGTCGGTCTGCACCTGCATCACCAGGTGGCTGCCGCCGCGAAGATCGAGACCCAGGTGGATGTTCTCCGAAAGATTCTGTTTGATCTGCGACCAACTGGTGAAGTCTTTGATCGTGGGTTTGTGATGCGGCTTGAAGACTATCGCGATTCCGGCCAGTGTTACGATCACTATTATGATGACCCTGTTTCTAATCTTGCTTTGCATACTGCCTCGCCTTAGACGTTACTTGCTCGCTTCGACTTCCTTCTCCGAGTCCTGTAATCGGGCTATTGCGCTGCGTTCGGCTTCGATTGAGACAGACTGGGCGATTCTCAACTGAACCGTGTCGTCCTTCTCGCGCACCGCGACGATCGTCCCGTAGATTCCTCCGGTGGTCACTACCTTGTCGCCGGCCTTCAGCGCTTTCAACAGATTCTGTCGTTCCTCCTGCGCCTTACGCTGCTTCTTTTGCTGCGGTCGTATGAGCAGGAAGTAAAAGATGACAAAGATCAGGATGAATGGCAGCAGACCAGCCAATCCACCCAATCCACCTGGTTGAAGAAAAGCCAAAGAACCGAAATTCATGGTTGTAGTCATTGATGACGTTTTGGCACTTCCAGTGGGAGGGTTCGCCCGCGGGGGCTGCGGTCCGAAATCCTTTGGTAGGCTCAGTCCTGTCCGCGTGCTAGGCCGCTCAGAAAAGAATCACGAAACTCGTTAAAAGTGCCAAGCAAAATAGATTGCCTCAACATACCCATCATGTCAAGGTAGAAGCTCACGTTGTGAAGCGAGCTTAGCACTGATCCGAGTATCTCGCCGCTCATATACAAATGCCGCACGTAAGCTCGCGAATATCTTGCGCACACGGCGCACCGGCAAGCTCCATCAATAGGCCGCGAGTCATCTCGATAGCGCGCGTTCTTTATGTTGAGCTTCCCGCTGCTGGTGAAGAGCTGACCGTTGCGCGCGTTTCGGGTTGGCATCACACAATCGAACATGTCGACGCCCAGCGCAACCGCTTCGACGATGTCCTCAGGTGTGCCAAATCCCATCAAATAGCGAGGCCGGTCCTCAGGCATTAGCGGCGCGATGTGAGAAACCACTTCGAACATCGCGCTCTTCTCTTCGCCGACCGACAGCCCGCCAATCGCATATCCGTCGAAGCCTATCTCGACCAGCCCGGCAAGGCTCTGCTCTCGAAGGTCAAGGAATGTGCTTCCTTGATTGATCCCGAACAAGGCTTGAGTGGGATTGACTATAGTGATCGCGGCGCTTTCAGCAGAAGCGGGCTCGGAGTGTAGCTCGTGGAGCCGCTCCTTGGATCTTCTAGCCCAACGTTGGGTGAGATCGAGAGACGCGAGCGCTTCTTCTCGAGTTGCGGGAAACGAGGTGCACTCATCAAAGGCCATCACGATGTCCGACCCGAGCGCCGATTGAATCTCCATCGATTTTTCGGGTGACAAAAAGTGCGTCGAGCCGTCCAGATGAGATTGGAACTCGACACCTTCCTCGCTGATCTTTCGAAGGGCAGTCAAGCTGAAGACTTGAAACCCGCCGCTGTCGGTCAAGATCGGGCGCTGCCAGGACATGAACCGATGCAAGCCGCCGAGCTGATTGATGGTCGGGTGGCCCGGCCTCAAGTAAAGGTGATAGGTGTTGCCAAGGATGATCGAGGCTCCAGCCTCTTCGAGCATTTGCTGGGTTAGAGCTTTGACCGTTCCTTGTGTGCCGACGGGCATGAAAACAGGCGTGTCAATCGAGCCGTGAGGGGTCGTGACGCGCCCGACGCGTGCTCGCGTGCCGGCGTCGGTTGCGATCTTCTCGAATGAGAACTGGTTGTTCATTTCAGTAGCGATCTTGCCCGCGCAGGGTAAGTCCCGCAAGCCGGCACGCACGTTTGTCGCGATCAGCGGCTTGTGCTACAAGTTCGTAGTCCCGCCTTTAGGCGGAAGTTTGTATCCGGTTTGCACGAGGACACAAATTCGATGAAGGACTTCTTCATCAGCTATGGGCGACGATCATCCAAGTACCAGAACGGTTGAAGGGAATTTGAGGCTGCTCGAGGAAAAACTGAAGAATGCGTAATAGCCACCAGCAGCGAATACCTTCACGACCCAAGCATCCTTCTTCACAACGATCAGCTCAACCCGTGGCGGGAGTCGGTTCGTCATCCGGGAGGCCAGCGAAAACTATTCGGTCGTAGACCTCGCTCAACCGTAGCGTGCAGCCGATTGAGCTGAGTACCACGCTCTCTGAGAGGTCTGTGGCAGTCGCCGCAATCACCCATTGACCGTTTGGCTGACGCGCGAAGTGCTCGACCAGCGGCCGGTTCTGAGCCACAACGACGTAGTCGGTCAGCGAATCGAGGTGCGTGCGATAGCGCAAGAACTTCTCACCTCGGTCAAAGGCTTCGGTGGACGGGGATAAGACTTCGATGATGACTCTCGGATTGACGAGCACGTCGCGGTGTTCGTCGAGGAATTGCGGCTCACCGCATACGACTACCAGATCGGGAAACGAATACAGTCCTTTGGTGTAGTAACGCGACATCGGGATCGGGCCGCTGCACACCTTCGTGTCTTTAGAAAAAACCTGGCACGGACCTCCCCTCAATTGACTATAGAGCTGGCCTCCGCTATTGGTGCAGATGGCTCCGTGTTCAGGGCTTTCGCCCGCCATCAGATAAATCCTTCCGTCGAGATATTCGTGACGTTCTTCTGACTCGCGTTCCTTCGCGAGATACTCTTCAACCGTGGAGAGAGTTGCTGTCGTCGGTAAGCTCGCCATCTTTAACCTCCGTTGCCCGCATCGACTGCCCCGATTATAATCCGGTCGCGTCGACTAACCAAGGCTCACGCGCGTCGCTCTTGCGGTTATCGGTAAACGGATCTGCAGTGTATTGCCGAGAATTCTCGACCGAGCGGTACGCATTGCGATGTCGCATCAAGCATCGTAGGATTGGAGCCGATCAAATTCGATTTCGTGATGGAACTTTCGATTGGTGGGCGGTTTTGGGTGAGCCTATGACGAACGCACTGCAAGGCATCCGGGTATTGGACCTCTCGCGCATGCTGCCCGGGCCCTATTGCTCGATGATGCTTGCCGATCTCGGCGCTGAAGTGATCAAAGTAGAAGAACCCAAAATCGGGGACCCCACGCGCCATAGCCCACCGATGATCGACGGTCAAAGCGCGCCGTTCAATCAAGTCAATCGCAACAAGAAATCCATCGCAATCGACTTGAAGCAAGCCGAAGGTCGCGACATCTTTTTGGAGCTCGCTTCCACAGCCGATGTCGTGTTGGAGCAGTTTCGGCCGGGAGTCGTCGAGCGCCTAGGCATCGGCTACTCGAACGTCGCCGAAGTTAATCCTCGAATCGTCTACTGCTCGCTTACCGGTTTCGGTCAGGACGGCCCTCATCAAAAACGAAGCGGACACGATCTCAACTATCTCGCGTTATCCGGCGTGCTCGGGCTGACAACGGACGAGCGTGGCAAGCCGGTGATTCCCGGCGTGCAGGTCGCAGACCTTGCAGGCGCGATGATCGCTGGGTTTGCAATACTCGCCGCGCTGTTAGCGCGCGAGCGCACAGGTCGCGGGCAATATCTCGACGTGTCGATGTTCGACGTGATGCTTTCGATGTTGCCGATTCCGGCTGCGCATCATTTCGCGGGCGCCACGATCCCGGTTGGCGGCAAGTATGTGCTGTCGGGCGCGTATCCTTTCTACAACGTCTACGAGACAGGCGACGGCAAGTTCATGACGCTTGGAGCGCTCGAGCCGAAGTTCTGGGCTAACTTCTGCCGCAAGGCCGGCCGCGATGATCTGGTCGCGCGCCAGTTCGATTCGGGCGCGCAGCGTGACACCTTGTTTGAAGCCGTGCGCGCGATCTTCAAATCTAGAACGCAGTCTGAATGGGTCGAGCTGATGCGCGACGCGGATTGTTGCTGCGAGCCTGTGCTCTCAATGACCGAGGCGTTCGAGCACCAGCAGACTCGCGCTCGTGAAATGGTAGGCGAAGTCGACGGTGCTCGGTTTAGGCAACTCGGCTTTTCGTACAAGATGAGCGATACTCCGCCGCGCGATAAGAACGCGGCGCCTGCGCTCGGGGAAAACACGGCAGAACTCTTGGCGGCTGCCGGGATATCTAAGGAAGAACGCGATCGACTCAGCAAAGCGGGGATCATAGTCGTTCGCGAATAAAGCGAGTTCGCGCTAATCGCGGACAGTTTCCGGGCGGCGATCTGAGACGGGCGCAGAAACGATGAAGCGTTCGTAGTTACGGCCTTCTGGGTTCAGAGTTCAAGCTTCAGCTTGCGTGATTCGATCTTGTTAGGCCCTGGAAGCAAGCTGAAGCTTGAACTCTGAACGACGAACTTCCGCCTGAAGGCGGTACTACGAACTCTTTCAGAGGAGGCAACAATGGACTACACATTAACCGAAGACCAGGAACAACTGCGGCGGCTGGTCGAAGACTTCGTAACGCGAGACGTGAAGCCATACTGGGAGAAGCACGGCTACGAAGACTTTCCCTGGCCGCTGTTTCGCAAACTCGGAGAACTCGGCCTCGCCGCCATTCCGTTTCCCGCTGAGTACGGCGGCGGCGGTTTGGATTATTCGGCATACATCACCGTGCTCGAAGAACTCAGCCGGCTGGGCAGTCATCTCGGCAGCGTGCTCTCGGTTCACGGGCTTCCTCAGTTGATCATCAATCATTTCGGCACGGTAACTCAAAAGCAAAAGTATCTGCCCGCGATGGCCCGCGCTGAGTTGCTGGGAGCTTTCGCGCTCACGGAGCCACACGCCGGATCGGACGCTGCGAACATCAACACTCGAGCCGAGCTTCGAGGCGACAAGTACATTCTGCGCGGCCAAAAAATCTGGATCACTCACGGCGGCGAAGCGGATGTTTACATCGTGATGGCCGTGACCGAGAAGGGCAAAGGCGCCAAAGGCGTCAGCTCGTTCATAGTCGAGAAGGGAACAGCGGGTCTTGCGTTCGGCAAACGCGAGCGGCCGATGGGCTTGCCGCATCACACCCGCGAGGTCTTCTTCGAGGACTGCGAGATCCCGCGAGGGAACTTGATCGGCCGCGAGGGCGAAGGCTTCAAAGTCGCGATGACCGCGCTCGACTCAGGGCGCATCACCGTCGCGGCCACGTCGATCGGCACTGCGCAGCAAGCTTTCGATCATGCGCTTCGATATTCGACCGAGCGCAAGGCATTCGGCCAGGCGATCGGCGACTTTCAAGGCATTCAGTTCATGCTTGCCGATATGGCTGCGGCGATCGAAGCTGCACGATTGGTGATGAAGAAAGCCGCGTGGCTTCGCGATCGAGGTTTGCCGTTTAACATTGAGGCGTCGATGGCGAAGTTGCTGGCGACCGACACGGCGATGAAGGTGACCACCGACGCTGTTCAAATCTACGGCGGCTACGGCACCAGCGAGGACTATCCGGTTCAAGCCTTGATGCGCGAAGCGAAGATCGGTCAGATAGTCGAGGGAACAAACCAGATTCAGCGAATGATCATAGCTCGCGAGCTGCTAAAGAAGCTGAGGCAGTGATACTGACTCTAAAACAAAGACAGAGGATAGAAAAAACAGCGCCCGAGCAAGACCAGTCGCTTTTCATCAGTTCACCAAACGGCTGGCGGTCAGAACCTATGTGTCAAGTTCGCGGTCGGGAAGGTTGGCTTGCCCCCGGCTGGTCCTAAGGTGAACTCTCCTGTCATTCAACTCAGCGGGGGCAAGCCAACCTTCCCGACCGCGAGCTTGACGAGGTTGCTGATTCCTCACTCCACCAGAATGGAGGTAATCCTCGACGAAGGATGACTCTCACTAAAGGAGGCGGGGAGCGGCGCAGTTCTAGGCAAACTCGAGCCGCACAGGCCGCGGAATAATCCCGGCTTGGTGACCGCGCTCTAATAGGAGTCTCACTCCTGCGCGTCCTCGCTCGCCATAGTCAATCGTGTAGTCGTTCACGTACATCCCGACAAACTTATCTGTCAACGATTCCGCCATCCCGCGGCCGTACTTCATCGAGTGCCTCACGGCGACCTCGCGGTGCTCCAAGCCGTACTCGATCGACTCGCGCAGCAGCTTCGACACTTTCGAGATAAGCTCTGGGCCCAGAGACTTCTTGATCGCGTTGCCGCCAAGCGGGAGAGGCAGGCCTGTCTGGGACATCCACCACTCGCCGAGGTCGATAACCTTGTTGAACCCACGCGCCGAGTACGTCAACTGGCCTTCATGAATCAGCAGCCCCGCGTCTACGTCGCCCCGTTCGACCGCGTCCATGATTTGATCGAAGGGGACAACAACCGTATTCACGTCGCCCACGCACAACCGCAACGTAAGGTAAGCCGTAGTCATCAGGCCCGGCACGGCGATCGTCGCGCTTCGAAGCTGGTCGAGGCTCATCGGCTCGCGCGAGATCACCAGAGGGCCGTAGTCGTCGCCCATCGAAGCTCCAGACGTCAGCAGCGCGTATTGATCGAGCACGTATGCGTACGCGTGAATCGAGACCGCAGTCACATCCAGCTCGGCGTTCATCGCTCGGCGGTTGAGCGTTTCGATGTCTTGAATGACGTGGCTGAAGGTTAAACCCTCGGTGTCAATCTTGTCGGCGGCGAGTGCGTAAAACATGAATGCGTCGTCGGGGTCCGGGCTGTGTCCGAGTGTGATTTCTGTTTTGTTCATTAAAAGATGTTATCTCTTGCGAAGGTCGATTAGTGTATAGCAACCTTTGAGGCTCAGGGCAATCTGTGGAACAATGGAGCCACGATGACAACGATTGAACGAGTGTGCGCAAGGGAAATTCTGGATTCACGCGGTAACCCGACGGTCGAAGCGGAGGTCACGCTTGCAAGCGGGATCATCGGACGCGCGGCGGTTCCGTCAGGCGCTTCGACCGGAGAGAACGAAGCTCTCGAGATGCGGGACAGCGATAAGAAGCGTTACGGCGGAAAAGGTGTGCTCAAAGCCGTCGCCAATGTCAACACCGCGCTAGCTAAGGCCGTCGCTGGGCGGGATGCTCTCATGCAAGCCGACATCGATCTGGCTTTGCTTGCAGCCGACGGGACGCCAAACAAGCGCAAGCTCGGGGCGAACGCGATTCTGGCGGTTTCGCTTGCGACCGCTCGAGCCGCTGCTGATGCCCTTGGGCTGCCACTGTACGCATATCTGGGCGGCGTCGGCGCGCGCACATTGCCGGTTCCGATGATGAACGTGCTCAATGGTGGAGCTCACGCCGACAACAACGTGGATTTCCAGGAATTCATGATCGTACCCGGCGGCTTCGGATCGTTTACTGAAGCGTTGCGCGCGGGCGTCGAGGTGTTTCACTCGCTGAGTGCCGTGCTCAAGAAGCGAGGCCATTCAACGTCTGTCGGTGACGAAGGCGGATTCGCGCCGAACCTGAAGTCCAATGACGAAGCTATCGAAGCGATACTGGAAGCCATTAATCAGGCAGGCTACAAGCCGGGAGATCAAATCGCGCTCGCGCTCGATCCGGCGTCGAGCGAGTTCTATGAGCGAGGCGCTTATGTGTTCAAGAAGTCGACCGGCGCCCGGATGAGCTCGGATGAGATGGTGGGGCTCTACAAGAGTTGGGTCGATCAGTATCCGATCATCTCAATCGAAGACGGGCTCGCTGAGTCCGACTGGGAAGGCTGGGCGGCGCTCACCCGAGAGATGGGCGGCCGGGTTCAACTCGTCGGCGACGATCTGTTTGTTACCAATACCGAATATCTCGTGCGAGGCATTCGGGAAAAAGTGGCGAATTCGATTCTGATCAAGGTGAATCAGATCGGCTCACTGACTGAGACTCTGGACACGATCGAGATGGCAAAGACTCACGCCTACACCTGCGTGATTTCGCATCGGTCGGGCGAAACGGAAGACACATTTATCGCCGATCTTGCGGTTGCTACAAACGCGGGCCAGATCAAGACCGGCTCCGCGAGCCGCACGGATCGCGTCGCGAAATACAACCAGTTGCTGCGCATCGAAGAGGAACTCGGAAAGGCTGCGCGGTACCCGGGCTTCGCAGCATTTGCCGGCTCGGGTATCGGGCAAGCCGCAGCGAGGCGCGCATCCAAGGCTGCCGCGAAGAAGTGAGCAGAAGGCTTTCTCAGGGAGTGCGTCAACTGCCTTGGTGGGATTCTAGCGAACTCTTCCGTCAGCGATCTCAGTAGCTTGTTAGATGTAAGCGACAACGAAGACACCATGCACGACTTGAAGTCACTCGGGTGGACCGAGTTCTTTGAGATTCAGTTTGAACCGTATCGCGAGCGAGGCCACTTCGCTGGAAGAGTCGCGCTCGAGGAGCGGGGCGCGTACCGGCTCTACACCGAACTGGGCGAACTGAGTGCTGGCGTCCGGGGCAAGCTGAGGTTTGACAGCGAGAGCGCCGCAGATTTTCCGGCCGTCGGAGACTGGGTGTCGGTTTCGAAACGCGAGCGCGACGGTCTCGCTCAAATTCACGCCGTGTTACCGCGCCGCAGCAAATTCTCACGCAAAGCCGCCGGCTCGAGCGCGGTCGAACAAGTTGTAGCCGCAAACGTCGACACTGTATTTCTGGTTCAAGGTCTCGACCACGACTTCAATCTGCGCCGCCTCGAACGCTATCTCGTAGCCGCTTTCGAAAGCAACGCCGCTCCGGTTGTCATACTCAGCAAAGCTGACCTTTGCGAAGACGTGGAGAAGAAGAAGGCCGAAGCCGAGTCGGTTGCCCCTGGCACACCGGTTCACGCCATCAGTTCAGTTTCAGGTCACGGTTTGGACGAAGTCGATCAATACATACGGCCCGGTCTGACCGTCGCGTTCCTGGGTTCGTCGGGCGCCGGCAAATCTACTTTGATCAACCGAATCGTCGGAGAAGAGATTCAGAAGACGGCCGAGGTGCGCGAGCATGATAGCCGCGGACGGCACACCACTACGCATCGCGAGCTGATCGTTCTGAAGACCGGCGGCCTATTGATCGACACGCCGGGCATGCGCGAGCTTCAGTTCTGGGACGCTAGCGGCTCGTTGGGCGAAGCGTTCTCGGATATTCAGTCGATCGCAGCGACTTGCTACTTCAGCAACTGCAGTCATCAGAACGAACCTGGCTGTGCGCTGAGGGAAGCGCTCGAGGACGGCTTGCTCGACAGAGACAGATACGAGAGCTATGCGAAGATGGAAAAAGAGATGGAGTATCTGGATTCGAGGATGGACACCAAGCTCCATTTGAAACGCAAGAGCCGGGAAAAGAAGATCCATCGGGCATTTCGGACTATCAAGCCCAAACGGACTTGAATCCAACGGCATTTCTCATGAGCAGAATGGAGACGAGAGCCGAGCCGCTGATCGATTCGCGCAAGCCGCGAGTGTTGGACATTGGCTGCGGAACAAACAAGGTTGCGGGCGCAATCGGCATGGACGTCAACCCGCGGACCGCGGCTGATGTGATTCACGATCTAGACGACCTGCCGTATCCTTTCGCCGATGACGAATTCGACGAAGTGATCGGCCGCCACGTCATCGAACACGTCCGCGACCCGATGGCCGTTATGTGCGAGCTTCATCGGATCACTCGAAATGGCGGCATAGTCAGGCTCGTCGCGCCTCACTGGACTAATCCGGATTTCGCGACTGACCTGACTCACCGGAATCATCTGAACAGCTACTCGTTTCGCAATCTGACGGATGATCGAGCTGTCTTTCCCTTCTACACTGAGGTCCGCTTCCGCCAGCTCCGGGCGCGAGTGACGCTGCTGAATCTGTGGAAGCTCACCGGGCTCGAGTTCTTGATCAACCTCGATCACCGCTTCCCCTCGTTGAGGTTCATCCGAAAATTCTGGGAGCAGTATCTCAACGCGGTAATCAGAGGGAAGGAGATTCACTTCGAGCTCGAGGTGGTGAAGAAGTAAGGGGCTCGGCGCGCGGACCGCGAGCGCCGAACCCGAAAGGTCTATGAGGTTTGCCGGCCTTACTTTCTGCGCTTCAAATAGAATGTCGGGTCAGCAGGGGAACCGGACACCGTCACCAGTTCCCAACCCTTCGCCCCGAGCTTGTCGAGATTCTTTTCCAGAGGGAACGACTCGCGGCTGAAGGCACCCGGCTCCTTGCGCATACTCCCACTGTCGGACGGCGTCAGGTTGGTGCTTCCACCTTGCACTACAAGATACTCCCAACCTCCCGCGCCTTGTTCGTCGTTTGCTCGGCTTCGGTCGCTAAAGCCCGAACGAGCTTCGACCGCAACGATCGAAGCTATCAAAGCCGTCGCAATCGAGATAAATATCGTGCGTTTCATACTTCCTCCTCTTCCGTTTGCCTGAAGACTCAGCCTGGAGCGATCTCCGCGATCTTGGTCCTTGGTCGAACGCGCTTGGTGCCGCTCGCGGTGCGTTGATCATCGCAAGCCGAACACAAACAATGAGTGGCCCGCAGCGATCGCGACATGCTGCTTGCCGTCTATCAAGAAGCTGATCGGATTGGCGGCCATCGCTCCGCCTGTTTGAAAATCCCACAGCGGCTTCCCACTCAACCCATCAAGCGCATAGAAGTTCCCTTCGTCTGAGCCGCCGAACACAAGGCCTCCCGCCGTAGCCAACACTCCAGCCCAGGGCGGCGATTGAAGGCGGAATTCCCACTTCATCTTTCCGGTCTCGACTTCAAGCGCGCGGATCGCCCCGGAAGCCTGATCGCCGGCGAGCGCCCGTTCGCCCCCGCCGGCAAAGAATGTCCCCGGTTTGTATTCGGCTTCGCCCTTGTAGTAGTAGGCACCCATCTCGCGAACAGCAACGTAAAACAGCCTGGTCGCCGGGCTGTACGAAGGGCTGAACCAGTTAGTCGCGCCTTGCAGGCTCGGCCAGACGAGATTGCCCTCGACCGTAGGCTCAGTGTTGGGAAGCACGATCGGGCGGCCGCGCGCGTTGAGTCCCTTGGCCCACGTCTGCTTCGCGTAGGGAGTTCCAAGTATGAATTCACCGGTTGCGCGATCGAGCAGGTAATAGAACGCGTTGCGGTTGGCCATCGCAACCAGCTTGCGCGTCCGTCCTCCGATGCTGGCATCAAGCAGCACCGGAATCTCCGTCGCATCCCAGTCATGCACGTCGTGCGGCGTGAACTGAAAATACCATTTGAGCTTTCCAGTGGAAGCATCGACAGCAAGGAGCGAACACGAATACAGATTGTCCCCGGGACGAACGTCTCCGTTCCAATCCGGTCCCGGATTTCCCGTTCCCCAGTAAATCAGATTCAACTCGGGATCGAATGAGCCGGTCACCCAGGTCGGCGCGCCGCCGGTTTTCCAACTGTCGCCGCTCCAAGTGTCGTGACCCGGCTCACCCGGAGCTGGAACCGTCCACAACCGCCAGGCGAGCTTGCCTGTCTTCGCGTCATAGGCGTCGAGGAACCCGCGTATTCCGGCTTCGCCGCCGGAGATGCCGACGATGATCTTTCCATCAATCGCCAGCGGGGCCGCGGTGATTGAGTGCCCGGTCGTGTTGTCGGCGACTTTCGTCGCCCAGCGAACGGCTCCCGACCTGGCGTCCAGCGCGATTAGATGACAGTCGAGCGCCCCGACGTAGAGGGTGTCATCGAGAATCGCAACGCCTCGGTTTGTCGGTCCGAAACCAATCGTTCTGACCACAAGCGGCATAGCTCGTTGCCACGTCCACAACCGCCGGCCCGTGCGCGAGTCCAGCGCGGTGACCTTAGTCGGCGGCTCGGTGACATACATGATTCCGTCCACCACCAGCGGCGACGTTTCAAATCTGCTGCGGGCCGCAATCTGGTAAACCCATGCCGGTTTCAAACGGGCGACGTTTTGAGGATTGATCTCCGTGAGCGGCGAGAAGCGATGCGCTTGATAGTTGCCTGAATAAGTAAGCCAATTGCCGGGTTCGCTCGCGGCGTTGACGATTCTCTTATACGGGACCTGTGCCAGAACAAATGCGGGGAAGAGAAGGCTACAGGCTGTCACCAGGAAACGGAGGCTCTTCATTTGCCACCTCGCAGGCCCGAAAGGTAAGCGACCAGATCGTCGAGCTCGGAGGCAGAAAGAGCATCGCGATAGGCCGGCATCATAGAGGACCCGAATTCTTTCTTTAACTCCGCAAGATCGAGCTTGCGGAAGGAGTGGAAGACGCCCGCCGCGTCTCGAAGTTGTATGGTGAATGAATCCTCGTTCGCGCGCATGCCTCTCACTTTATGACCGTCACGTGTGACGATGCTGACGACGAGAAACCCATCCGGGACCGACGCGCCTGGATCAGTCAAGGCTTCGCGCAAGTAGGCCGCGCTGCGTCGAGCGCCGATGTCAGTGAGCTTGGGGCCGAGACTTCCACCTCTCCCGCTTACGATGTGACACGCCGCGCACGCTCCCTTCGAGTCGTAGATCGCTTTGCCTCTAGATGTATCTCCGGGAAGTTTGACGACGGCAGTTCCGCCAAGCGACCTCACGTAGCCGGCGACTTGCCAGATTTCGCGATCGGTCATTTGCCATGCGTCTGGCATCTCGGTTTCAGGGATGCCGTTCTTGATGATTTGAAACAAGGCGCTGTTGTCCGCGGCCCGAGGGAGATCCGGTTGGTTTAGCGCCGGACCGCGGCCGCCGGTTGCGCCGATTCCATGACACAACGCGCACTGCCCAACGAACATTTGTTTGCCGCGCGCCAGATCGTCCGCCGTCAGCCTCGAGACCGGGTCTTGATTCGGCGGGGTCATCCCCAGCGAGATGACCGCGGCGGCCATCAGCGTCACCATCTGCCAACCCAATTTCATAGGCACCTCCTAACTGGATCAGGTTGCGAGAATGTAGTCGACTTCGGGTGGAGTTTCAAGGAACTACTTTATTTCAATGTCTTCTTTGGTTCCAGTGAGCGCCTGCTGTCTGAATGCCGCTGCGCCGAGCAGACCGCCCATGCTCATCGATTCGACTGCCGAGCTCGGCACAAGCATCAACGCGCCCTTCTCCTTCAAGCCTTCGTACAGCATGTTCATCGCGCGCAGGTGAAGCGCTGTTGGGTTTCCCATGTAAGACTCAGCCGCTTTAGCAAAGAGGTGCGCGATCTCTACTTCAGCCTGGCCCAGGATGATGCGCGCTTGCTTCTCGCGAGAGGCCTGGGCCTCGCGCGACATCGCGTCTTGCAGGGCGTCCGGGATTACAACGTCTCGCATCTCGACCGATTGAACAGTCACGCCCCAGGGATTCGAGCGTTCGTCGATCAACTTCTGTAACTCTTCCTCAATGCGCTCGCGGCCTCTCAACAGCTCAGTAAGGGCTGTGCGGCCGATGATGTCGCGCAGCGCGGTTTGCGACGCCCAACTCACCGCTTGCTGATAGTCCTGCACTTCGAGTGCGGCCTTCTCGGGATCGTAGACCATCCAGAACAACACAGCGTCCACGTTGACCGGCACGGTGTCCGAGGTGAGCGTTTGCTCCGCTACGAAGTTGGTAGTGATGATGCGTTGATCGATCCACGAAGATACCGTGTCGATCAACGGCACGATCCAGAACAGACCGGGGCCCCTGATGCCGACGTAGCGACCGAGTCGAAGCACTACGGCTTTCTCCCATTGCTTGGCGACCTTGGGAGCCTGCGCCAGCAACAGTCCGATGACCAGGCCGATGATCGGGCCGATCGGGTTGTTAAACATGACCGCGGGGATCACACCGAGGAGCAATGGAAACAAAAAAAGCATCGCAGCCACGATGTTCAAACGCGGTGCGTTTGGAATGGGGAGTGCTGGTTTGGTTTGCGCCAGTTGAGTGTCCTTATTGGTGAGTCCCATGATTCAATTCTCCTTTTCAATGCTCTCATTTCTTCTTCTTGAGCCGATCCCTCAGATGTTCGAGGGCTTCTTTAGCCGAGAAGCCCAGGTGAGCCGCCGTCGAAAGAAAATGGTCTTCGAGTTCGCGCAACTCATGCTCGCGATCTTTTTCGTGAGCCGCTGCAAGGGGGCGTGCCCTTACAAAAGTCCCCACACCTCGTCTGGTTTCGACTACGCCTGCCCGTTCAAGCTCCAGGTATACCTTAGCGACAGTGTTGGCATTAATTCGCAGGTCCACGGCGAGTTGTCGGACAGTAGGCAACTGATCGCCTACCCCCAATTTGCCGGTAGCAATCGCAAACCGGATCGCCCGCTCGAGCTGATGGTAGAGCGGCGTCGGATGCGCGGTGTCAATGTTGAACGGAACGCTCATTGTCCCTTTGTCCGCTTGTACTACGACAATAGTACAAGGGAAGTTCGAAGAGTCAACTGCTCTTGTGCTTCACCGTGACTTAACGATCAAGCGAATGGTAGAATCGTGGTCTCAGGCAATCTTAAGACTGCGCGACGGTGTTAAGCCGGTGAGTGGTTCACCAAGGAATTCAGGGAGGGACATAATGCGATTCAGAAACTCTATACTGGCGGCGATTCTTACGATGGCACTTGCGGGGGCGGCATTCGCTCAGACAAGTAAACATACCCACGAGCACGACTCAGATAAGGCGGCAGACTCGAAGGCTTCAGCCGATGACGCCAAACCTAAAATAACGGCGAAGGATCTCAAGCAACGGCTCGACAAGGGCGAGAAAATCACAATCCTCGACGCGCGCTCCAACCTCGGCGGGCAGATTCTAAAGGGCGCGCTTCACGTCCCGATGGATAAACTGGAAGAGTGGGCGAAGGACGTTGCCAAGAACGCGGTAATAGTCACCTACTGCACATGCCCAAACGACGAATCGGCGGACAGCGAAGTGCAAAAGCTGCGTGAGATGGGATTTAAGAATGTTTATGCGCTCAGCGGCGGTCTGGATGCCGCGCGTGCGGCGGGGCTCGAGGTGGTGACCCCGGCCGACAAGTAAAAACTCAGCCGTGTCAAACGGCTACAAACTCAGCCTGGAGGAATCGATGAAAGCAAAGCTCACTTTCGCATTCGCAGTAACGGTTGTTTGCGCCGCGCTCTTCGCCATTTCTATTTCGAGTCGCGAGAGCAGCGCGGCGAGCAGTGGGGAAAAAATGAACTCGATTTACGACTTCTCGCTAAAAGATATCGATCACAAGGAAGTCAGCCTGAGCCAGTATCGCGGCAAAGTTGTGATGGTCGTCAACGTTGCCAGCAGGTGTGGCTACACTCCTCAATACGAAGGCCTGCAGAAGGTCTACATGAAATACAAGGATCGGGGATTTGTGATTCTCGGATTCCCGGCGAACAACTTCATGTCTCAGGAACCCGGCACTGATGAGGAGATAAAGACGTTTTGCTCGACGAAGTACAGCGTAACCTTCCCCATTTTTTCAAAGATTTCGGTAAAAGGCGACGACATCCATCCGCTGTACAAGTTTCTTACCGGCAAGGAAACGAACCCCGATTTTGGCGGCGACATAAAGTGGAACTTCAGCAAGTTCCTGGTGGACAAGAGCGGGAAGATCATTGCCCGATTCGAGCCGAAGGTGACGCCCGAGAGCGATCCGGTGATTCAAGCAATCGAGAAGGCGCTACAGTAAACGCGATCCAATAGGCTGACATTTGTGTGAAGGGGGCGAAGGCGCCCCCTTTTTGATTGCCCGCGTAGCGTAGTGCTCTCAGACGGTATGATCGCAACTTGTACGCCTGAGGCGCGCGCCTGTAATCTGTAGCTTCCTTTTTTTGACGGAGACAATTCTCGTTGACCAAAGTTAAGAATGCGCCTCTTGTGTTGATAGTTCTCGACGGGTTCGGGTACTCGGCCAAACGAGAAGGCAACGCGATTGCTCTTGCCCGGACGCCGCATTTCGATGAGTGGTACAAGCAGTATCCCAACACGCTCGTCGAAGCTTCCGGACAATACGTCGGCCTGCGCGCCGGGCAAATGGGTAACAGCGAGGTAGGGCATCTGAACATCGGCGGCGGGCGGATCGTGCGAATGGACACTTCGCGCATCGACCACGCGATTGAGACGGGTGAGCTCTTTCACAACGACGCGCTCATACAAGCGATAGAACACGCGAACAGCCGCAAGTCGGCTTTGCACCTGATGGGCCTCGTCTCTCACGGTGGAGTTCATTCTTCGCAAGAGCACCTGTATGCGCTGCTGCGAATGGCCGGGGAGCGAAACCTCGAACGAGTCTTCGTGCACGCGTTTCTTGACGGCCGCGACACCGCACCCGATTCAGGAGCCGGCTTTATCGCCGAGCTTATCGACAAGACGGGCGAATATGCCCTCGGCCGAGTAGCTACGGTTGTCGGGCGCTACTATGCGATGGACCGGGACAAGCGATGGCAGCGCACGGAGAAGGCTTATCGGTTGATGCGCTGCGGCGAGGGACGCGCCCGGCGAGATCCGGTTGCGGCGATTCGCGAGTCCTACAGCGAAGGCGTCACCGACGAGTTCGTGAAGCCGATCGTGATTGTCGATGACGGCGGCAAGCCAATCGCGACCATTCGAGACGGAGACAGCGTGATCTTCTTCAACTTCCGTTCGGATCGCGCGAGACAGATCACGCGCGCGTTCACCGAGGATGACTTTACTTTCTTTGATCGAGGACCGAAGCCGGAGATACGGTTCACTTGCATGACCTATTACGATCGCCAGTTTGCTTTGCCCGTAGCGTTCGGGCCGGAGCATCTCGATCACATACTCGCCGACGTGTTTGCCGAAGCCGGGCTCAAAAACCTGCGCATAGCCGAGACGGAAAAATACGCGCACGTAACCTTCTTTTTCAACGGCGGAGTCGAGCCCCCGTTTCCCGGCGAGGAGCGAATCTTGATCCCGTCTCCGAAGGTGGCCACTTATGACTTGAAGCCGGAGATGAGCGCGCACGGCATAACGGATGAAGTGGTGAACCAAATCGAAAGCGGCCGATTCGACGTGGTGATAATGAACTACGCGAACGCGGATATGGTGGGTCACACCGGAAACCTTGAGGCAACGATTAAGGCGATCGAGGTGATCGATGAATGTCTTGGCCGAGTAGTCGGCGCGACGCGTGCGAAAGGCGGCTCGGTGATCATCACGGCTGATCACGGCAACGCCGAGCAGATGATCGATCTCGCGACCGGGCAGATCTTCACGGCGCACACCACGAATCCGGTGCCCGCCATTTTGATTGGCGATCATCGCTGCCGGCTGCGCGAGGGTGGATCGTTGAGAGACATCGCGCCGACGATGTTGGGCATCCTGGGCCTCAAGAAGCCTACGCAGATGACCGGGCAGGATTTGAGGATAGAAGATAGAGGATCGAGGATAGAGGATAGAGGATAGAGGATAGAAGATAGAAGATAGAGGGTCGCGATCGACGATTCGTAAAGCTATCCCCGATCCTCGATCCTCTATACTCGATTCTCGATTCTCAAGCAATGGGTGAATAATGAAAGTGGGATTAGTAGGTTTTGCAGGATCGGGAAAGACGACGATCTTCAATACGCTCACCGGGCTCACCGCCGAGGTTGGTGGCTACGGCGCGCGCGAGAAGGCTAACGTCGGGGTGATAAAAGTGCCCGACCATCGGGTCGACAAGCTCGCCGAGATCTTCAAACCGAAGAAACAGACTTATGCGGAGATCAGCTTCGTCGACGTCGCCGGTCCGCAAGCCGAAGACGCCGAGCGGGTCCAATCGGGACTTGACCCGAAACTCGTTCAACACATGCGCGAAGCCGATGCGTTGGTTCACGTCGTCCGCACGTTCGACAATCCGGTGCTGTTGCAAGGCGCCGATCCGGCGCGTGATATTCGCGGGTTCGACGATGAGTTGATGCTGACCGACCTGGTGCAGATCGAGAACCGAATCTCGCGGCTAAAGAAAGAGAAAGACTCGGCGCGCGAGAGCGAGATGATGGAGCGATTGAAGGCGGCGCTCGAAGGCGAACAACCCCTTCGCGATTTGGACCTCGCGCACGAAGATTTGGCGATCATCGCCGGGTTCCGGTTCCTAAGCCTGAAGCCGCTGCTCGTATTGATCAATCAGCCCGAGGAAGCGGCGGGAGCCGGGGCGCCCGGCGGCGTCGGCGAGCTGGCCGAATCGAAGAAACTCAGCGTTATTGCAATGTCAGGGAAGGTCGAAATGGAAATCGCGCAGCTTGCGCCCGAAGACCAGCGCGAGTTCCTTCAAGATGTAGGAATCGCGGAACCGGCGCGCGATCGATTCATCCGCGCGGCATACTCGCTGCTCGACCTCATAAGCTTTCTGACGTCGGGTGAAGACGAATGCCGGGCCTGGTCGATCAAACGAGGAACCACCGCGCACAAGGCGGCGGGCGTAATTCACTCGGACATCGAGCGGGGCTTCATAAAAGCTGAAGTTATTCGATTCGACGACCTCGCGGAATTGGGCAGCGAAGCGCGATGCCGCGAGCACGGCAAACTCAAGGTTGAAGGCAAAGACTACGTTGTGCAGGACGGCGATGTAGTTCACTTCAGGTTTAATGTCTAAGAGAAGTCCGTTGTCCGTAGTGCGTAGTCCGTTGTCCCTTGACGGCGGGCATCCGCGCGAAGGTGCATCCTCCAACGACGGCCACTATCCCGCATCAAACGATCGTCGACGGACTGTTGACGACAGCCTACGGACTACGGACCACGGACTACGGACTATGGACTTCCGCGTAGTCCTTTTCGACATCGACGGCACGTTGATCAAGACCGTTCGGCGGGGCGAGTATCGCGGACTCATACACGCGATGCTGTTAGACGTCTTCGGGACGTGCGGGCAAATCGCTCAGGTCGATTTCGCCGGCAAGACCGATCTTGCGATTTATCGAGAGGCGCTCGAGTGTGAGGGTGTCACTCCGGCGCAGATACGCGAGCGGCTTCCGCTGGTCGAAGCGGCAACGGTCGAAATCTTGAATCATCTCGCGGCGACCGGCGACGTGTTTCGACTTTGCCCCGGCGTCCGAGACTTACTTGAAAAGCTTGCCCTCGATTCGCGATTCCTGCCGAGCTTGCTCACGGGCAACGTCGAGAAGCTCGCAGAAGCCAAGCTGCGAGTCGCCGGAATCTGGCACTACTTCAAAGGGCGCGGCGCGTTCGGCAGCGATGACGAGGATCGCGACCACCTGCCTGCGATCGCCGCTGAGAGACTCAACGCTCATCTAGGACGAGCCCTCGCGCCCGATCGATTTATCATAGTCGGCGACACGCCTCGCGACATATCGTGCGCTCGCCATTTCGGCGCGCGGGTGCTTGCGGTGGCTTCGGGAGCACACACGGTCGAGCAACTGGAACCCTTCGCTCCCGATGCCCTGCTGGCAGACTTGAGCGATACCTCATCAGTGATTCGGCTGCTGACAGAGATCTGAATTCAGGGCTTCCAATCAAGAAAAGCGATGCTAGAAGTAAGAGCCGGTCGTAAAGGCGTAAGAAGCGCGGTCCTTGCTAGTGGCATTGCCGCCCGAACAGCGACCCATGATCGCCAGGACTGTAGCACGCGATCGGTGGGATCAAAAAAAGAGGAAGCGCAGCTAAACGTGAGGTGCGGCTCTTCAGCTAGTGTGTCCTTAATTGATGAAGGGAACGCTAGGTTTTACTTCTATTTCTACCTGCTTTTTGTACTCCTCAAACTTGATCATAAAGTTACAAAAAAATCCGTATCGCCCTAATATTGTCATATCCGGATATCTTTCTGAGTCAGTAAACGCAACAAGGGTGTCTACACTTCCCACGTCCTTGATTGCTATGTTCACCTGATGTAGATAGCCAGCAAATTCGTTTCCTTCCATAACCCCAGCGAGGCGGAGCTTCTTGCCCTTCTTGAGATCCACGTTGAATATCTGAGCAAAAGAGGCATTCAATACACTGTAATCTGCACCGGAATCTATCAGAGCCCACACTGGTAATACTATCTTGTTACACGTAATGCGGACTGACACAATCGGTAATTGTACGAGATTGCCATCTGGGTCTTTATACTTGCGGTACGGAATGATCATAAGAACGCATACACATAAGATTTTCCAAACGGTCGAACCTTGAATAGGGCCGCTTCGCTATATCCATTTGCATCCGCTTGGACTTTGGCCTGATAAGCGGTATCTCCACTTCCGACAACCCTATCTTCACTCTCAAGGATTGCAACCCACTTATTCTCATAGTTCCTGAGATCGTCTTCTAGCGGTCCTCTTTTCTCTTCAGCCATAATCACTCTCCCAGGGGAGATTCTACCGTAAAAGACCAATATTAGGGACACTTTCTTGTCGTCAATGCCTGATCATTTTAGTAATGAGCTAAGAAATGAACTGCCAAACCTGCACCGCCGATGGAAGATGAAATTACAGATCATTTTCTGCGATTGCACCGTGCTTGGCAGATGCAACCGCTTCTTCGATCCAGTCTGTACATACCGGCGTTTGTATCACGCCCCGTTCTGAGCCGCAAGTGCAGTCTAGTTGCACGCTTCACCTGCGGCAACACACTGTGACGCCACTACCCGGTTGGGAGACGACCTGGCGCCCGGTGACTACATCTTACAGATCATCGTCACAGACAAGCGGGCGAAAGAGAAATACCGCTGGGCTACGCAGTGGATGGATTTCGAGATAGTGAAGTGAAGAGTGATGGGCCAGTGATGCGTGAAGTGATTCGTGATGCGTGAAAAGCAAACCCGAATGCGGTCACGCATCACGTTTCACGCTTCCTCAGCTTATCTCGTCTTGTAGCTCTGAAACGTACTCTGAGGGTTGAGTGGCTGCTTGCTCGCCCGCGAAAGCGAGCTTTAGGAAGGGCGGAGCGGCGAGCGTGGTTATCACCGCCATCGCCAGCACTACCCCGTATACCGTGTCGCTGATGACCGCCATCGCGACTCCGATCTGGGCTACGACAATTCCGACTTCTCCGCGCGGAATCATTCCGACTCCAACTTGAATAGCTCGCCGCCGGCCCATTCCAATGGCGCCAAGTCCGCAGCCGACTAACTTGGTCAAGATCGCCAATACGATGACCACCGCGGAGAGCACCACGACATCTGATGACAGGAATATCGCCAGGTTGAGCTTCATTCCTATGGTTATGAGGAAGAAAGGTGTGGTGAACTCCGTGAGCGCTTGAGACTGTTGATGCAGTCTGGTTCCGTCGGTAGCTTCTGAGAGTGCGACTCCCGCCAAGAACGCGCCGATGATTCCGGCTATTCCTATCAGGTTGGCAACCGCAGCCAGTCCAAAGCACAGCACGAGCGCGAACATCAGCAGCGAATGATCGATCTTCAAGTTTCTGACCGGGTGTTTGACTCGATTGACCACTCGCGAACCGAACGCGACCACTAGCAGGGTAAATCCGATAGCCAGAAAGGTGATGAGTCCAATGTGGAAATAGTTCACGCTCCCCTCTGCTAGGCTGCTCGCTACGGCCAGAACCAACAGGCCAATCACGTCATCGATCACGGCAGCGGCAAGGATCACCCGGCTGGCTTCGGCAGTTATCAAACCCATTCCGGACAGCACTCGCGCGGTTATGCCGACGGAGGTCGCTACCATCGCCGCGCCCAGAAAAATCGCTTCAATCGACGAATATCCGGGCCACAAGGAAAGCAAGCCCCATCCGGCAAGAAACGGGACCACCACCCCGAGCACTGCGACGATCGTGGCCGTTCCCCCAACCTTGAAGATTTCACTCGGGCGAGTCTCGAGCCCGACGGTGAAAAGCAAAAAGATCACGCCGATCTCGGCGAGGGCTTCCAGCACATCGGTAGGCTGCACGAAATTGAGCACCGATGGACCGATGATTATGCCGGCAATTATCTCGCCGACCACGGCGGGCTGGCGGATTCGCTCGAACAGCTCCGCCGCAAGCTTGGCCGCAAGCAGCGCAATAAAAAGTGCAAGCAAGATTCGTCCGTGATCCGCGGATGCGAGCAACAATGCGTGAAATCCCGTTGCGATCAAGTCTCAACTCCTGAAAACAAAGTCCTATGGTGTTACAGATGGACGAGGCGGCGCAAGGCTCGGGAGCGCCGGCAACCCTGCCTGCCGTGGGTGGTATTCCCTGAGTTTCATAGTCTCCGTCAGAGGTGATGCGCGAAACCCTGACGCGCCCCGCACGACGCTGCCGCAGCAGAGAATCAAGCTGTATAATGCTCCATTCATGCCTTACCCTGCGCACTCGATCATGGCAATGGACCTGTCGCCTTTCGGGCGGTCGATTGCGCTGTTGCCTGCGATGAGGGCGCTCCGGACTTCATATCCAGAAGCAGTTCTTGTAGCTGCCGCACCGAACGGAACATGCGAGTTGCTGAGTGGCTGCGGGCTCGTCGATGAAACCATCGGGCTCGGTGTCATCAAGCTGCCGGACCGCGCGTACGCGGGCGCGCTGAAAAGGCTGGTGAGCTTGCTGAGGCGCTCGCGACGCTACAACTTCGATCTCGTGCTGGATTTTTCACCACGGCTTGAAACGCAGATAGTCTCACGAATGATATTGCGAGCTCGCGTGTTCGCCCCGTCCAGGCTTCCGCGCGTGATAGAGACGCTTCTGGGGTTGGGCGGAATGCCACGCTCCGCCGGTCACTCAGGTCTTTCAGATTACTCGAACGTCTTGCGCAAGGCCGGCGTCGAAATGATTGACGAGCGGCTCAGGATCATTCCGCCAGTCGAAGAGGATGCGCGATTCGAGCACCGGCTTGCGAGCAGCGGGTCGCGCGGAGGCGAGCTGATTGTATTGCTTTACGCGTCGAATTCTGGGAGCCGGCGCGGCTGGCCGGTCGCTTCCTTTGGAGAGATTGGGATGAGGCTCGCGAACAATCTTGGCGCGCGGATAGTTGCGGCCGATGAGCCTTCGGATGGGGCTTTTACTAACGATGTGAGTGCGCTCCTACCGCCGGGTGCAATCAAGCTCGCTGAGCCGCGCGCGCTTGAGCTGGCAGCCGCAATCGCCCGTGCCAGCATCGTTATCACCGATGAGCGGGCGATTGCGCAGATCGCCTCAGAGCTGAATACACCGGTCATCGAGGTAGCCGACACGGTCACACTGGAAGCCGCCTCGTCCGGGACTCATCGAATCGCGCAGGCTTCCCCGGCGAGCCACGTCTCGACCGATGAGGTCTATGAGATAGCTTGTGAGATCATTCAGGAGAGCCGGAGCGCGTCGCTTTTTCAGCGCCGTTGAATCGGTCTAATAGTCTACGGTTGCCAGACCGAGATTGTCCTCCCCGGCCAGCGGAGGGTATGCCGTTCTCAGCGAATCCGTCGGGTAGGGTTCTTGACAGAAATGGATTTCGTGTATAATCGGTGTCGCACGGCAGTAGAATCCACACGCACCGCAGTTGAAAGCTTATAGTCTGATGCTTTTTCCTAACTGGAGGGGCCATGAAGAATGTGCTTTTGCTTGTGGCAGTGATCGGCCTGGGGGCAGGGGCTTGGTTTCTCTATCAGTTTCTGTACCAGCCGGCGAACGACCCCGACAAATCGAACCTGATCCTGGGCGGAGTCTTCTTCTTAGCCGCGCTAGTCTGCTTTGCCTTCTTCTTCTTCATGAAGTTCAGAGATGAAGGGGACCAGGACATAAGCATCACGAAGTTCTGACCCTGGCAGATTCTGGCGTTTGAAGACTTGCAGCAGGAACTCCTCGATTAGCGCGGCAGTCCCGGGCTCCTGCTTTCTAGCCTGGGGCTGGACCGTTTTGTTTGGTCGATTCGTTTGGTCGAAGCGAGAAAAGAGCGTCGATCGCCCGTATAGGGCAGCGGCGGGGGTTGAAATCTATTCTTCGGCTAGTGCCCTTGCAACCTTGGCGATTCTACGCACGCCCTCCTGAATTGCCTCGAGTGAGTTGGCGTACGAGATCCTAAGGTAGCCTTCGATCCCGAAAGCTGAACCCGCAGTCACGACTACCCGCGATTCCTCAAGCAGCAGTTTTGAAAGCTCGATCGAGTCGCGCACACGCCCGCCCAACAAGCGCTTCACGTTTGGCATCACGTAGAAGGCGCCCTCAGGCATCGCGCACTCGATGCCTTCGATCCCATTAAATGCCGGAACCACCCAATCGCGCCGGCGCATGTACTCGCTTATCATCGAGCGCACCGAGTCCTGAGGACCGATCGCCGCCTCGACGGCGGCTTTTTGGGTTATCGAATTAGCGTTCGAGGTGGAATGACTCTGCACTTTGAGCATCGCCTGAATCCACTGCTTCGGCCCCAGCCCAAAGCCCAATCGCCATCCGGTCATCGCGTGAGTTTTGGAGAACGACCCGCAGATCATCACACGCGAACGCAGCGCTTCCGGTAACTGACCGGCGGTGAAGAGTTCGGCGGGAGGATAAGCAAAATACAGATAGCACTCGTCGCTGATCACCCAGATGTTGTTGGCAGCAGCGACTTCCACGATTCTGTGAAACTCCGCCGGTGGAACTATGCGGCCGGTCGGGTTGTTCGGCGAGTTGATGATCAGCAGCCTGGTGTTTGGTGTGATGGCGCTGCTGACCGCGTCGGCCGTCAACAGAAACTCGTTCGGCTCGGTGTCGATGAAGACCGGACGCGCGCGTAAGAACTTGACGATCTCAGGAAATGTGACCCAGTAAGGCGACGGAATCAACACTTCGTCGCCCGGGTTGAGCAGCGTTGCCATCGCATTGAAGAGGGCCTGTTTGCCCCCCATTGTGACAACCACTTCGGATGGATCGTAGTTTGCGCCGAAGTCGCGGCGCATCATCTCGGTGATCGCCGTGCGCAGCGGAGCGATTCCGCTGGTAGCCGTGTAGCGCGTGAAATTAGTTTCGATGGCTAGCTCGGCAGCGTCTTTCACGTTGCGCGGGGTAGGGAAGTCGGGCTCTCCAGCTCCGAGGTCAATCAGATCGACCCCTTCAGTTCGAAGCCGCTCCGCTTCCATCAAAACGGCCAGCGTGGAAGAGACTTCCATGCCGGCCACATTTTCTGACTCTTTGAATACGGCTTTGCTTGTTGTCAACCGCCTCCTCCCGGAATCTCGTTTGAGTTGTTCTGTAAGCCGCTCTTCTGTCCGTCGCTGAAATACCGCTCGACTACCTCGATTAGTGAGTTAAGGCGCACGTCCGTCTCCTTTCCGCTCGCGGCCAGTTCAGCGATTCGCCTGTCAGTTTCCTTTCCGTGTTCGATCAACTCGGCAATCTGACGGCTGTTTTCCTGAACAGGGAGGGTCAGGTTCATGATGGCGCCCACGAGCTTGACGATGTCTTCCGTGTTCTGCCGCTGCTTCTCTTCTATCTCGAGCATTTTTTCATCGAACCTCGCATCGAACTTCGCTTGCTGCTCGAGGATGAAGTCTATTTGCCTTTGTATCTGGTCGCTGCTCATTTCTTCCGCTCCGCTTTAGTCGAGTTGTATGTATCTCGCAACGGCCCCTCGCCGTGAAGCCTTCACCCGTTTGCAATCTTATCGCGCATTCGTTTTTCCACCGATTCCGGCACGAGGTCTTTGATCGAGCCGCCCAGTTTGAAGACTTCCTTGATCAGCCGCGAGCTGATGTAAGAATACGCTTCTCCCGCCATCAGGAAGACCGTTTCCACGTTATGCTCGAGGCGCCGGTTCATCAACGCCATCTGAAGCTCGTACTCGTAGTCGGAAATAGCGCGAATGCCGCGAACCACGAACTGGGCCTGCTGCTGGACCGCGTAGTGGACCAGCAACCCTTCGAAAGTGCCGACTCGCACGTTCTTCCACGGAATGACCTCGCCGATCATCTCGACGCGCTCTTCGGTCGTGAACATCGGTTGCTTTTCTACGTTGAGGAGGAGAGCGACGATGACTTCATCGAAAAGCCTGGCTGATCGTTCGATGATGTCGAGGTGACCCATCGTTATGGGGTCGAATGACCCCGGGTAGATTGCGCGACGCATCACCATTTATCTCCTGGAGATTTCTGATAGCAAGAATCGCACTTAAGGCGAGCGATAGTAGCATGGAAAGAGATGAGTAGCCAGTAGCCTCAAGCCAGGATTGCATTTGGACTATGCCGCACTCTAGCGACGAATTGCCTAACCATTACCTGAGACGTAGCTAGTGGCGGGCGGCGCACTTGCAAAAAAATCCAGGCGCGGCGAGCTGCTCTAGAAGCTCAGTCAGGGAGTGTTTCATAAAACGCCAGCCCGGATTCTCCCTGCTTCACTTCGCGGAATATTCGCAGCTTCTCGTACTCCGGCGCAGGAGGAGTCTTAGCTCGGTGCTCGACGATGACGAGACCCTCGTTCGCCAGCAGATTCCCCGAGCCGAGTTGGTTCATTACTTGAATGTAGAGCTGCGAGGCGTACGGCGGATCAAAAAAAATTATGTCGAATCGTCTGGACTCCCGATCGAGCCGTTTGAGGGACGCCGTGGCTTCGCGGTTGACGATCATTGTTTCTGGGGTTTCTGGGGTTTCTGGGGTTTCTGGGGTTTCTGGGTCAATCCCAAGCGAGGCGAGGTTGGCGTCAATCGCCGCGCATGCGTAGCGCGAGCGTTCGATGAACGTGACCTCACTGGCGCCACGGCTGAGCGCTTCAATGCCGACGGCTCCCGAGCCTGCGCAGATGTCCAGGAAGCGGCTGCCATCGATCCGCGGAGCGAGGATGTTGAACAACGTTTCTCGAAGGCGGTCCGATGTGGGCCGCACGGCCAGCCCCCCGACCGTGCGCAGTGTTCTCCCGCGATGAATTCCGCCAATCACTCTCATTTCGGCAACGTGATCATAGAGAATCCTCCTGCAGGCCTCAATGTGAATAGTCCGTGGTCCGTAGTCCGTGATCCGTAGTCCGTAGTCAGTGGTCCGTCGTAACTGTTAATCGAGCGCCAAAGCGCTACGGACTACGGACTACGGACCACGGACTACTACGGACTACGGACTACTACGGACCACGGACTACGGACCACGGACCACGGACCACGGACTTCCGCCAACTTGCTAGTTGACTTTTCCCAGACCAGAACCGCAAAATCAGAATCACTCAACTAAAGCAATACTCTCGATTGAATGTTTAAGAGAAAGCTGATGAATAGAGTCTTCATAAGCGCTCTGTTTGTGTTCTGCCTGGCGAGTGTCGTCCTAGCTGTTCCGCAAGGGACCGGAACTCTCAAAGGCAAGATCGAGAGCGAAAAGGGCAAGCCGATTGCCGGTGCTGAAGTTCGGGCTACGCGCAGCCGCGACCGGTCAGTCAAAGAAACAAAGACGGACGAAGCCGGCAATTATTCTTTTGAGCTCCTGCCAGATGATTACACTGTGAGCTTCGACGCCGAAGGGTACCAGGGTGGAACGCTTGTCCAGATGCAGCAAGTCGAAGAAGGAAAAGAAAACACCGTCAAGACCATAAGGCTCGGAAAGGCCAGGAATCGCACTTCGCTTATACGCGGGGCCGTGTTTGAGTCGAGAGGCGCTTCGCTGGCCGGCGTGCACCTGAAGCTCGAACGAGTGCCCACCGCCGACGAAGAGAAGGATCATAAGCGCTTCCATTCAATTTCGATGAGCTACACGAGCAACAGTCGCGGAGAGTTCGCGTTTCGAGTACCGGCCGCTCGCGCCAGATATAAGATTACGGCCACGCTCGGCGGCTATAAGCCGGAAACCAAGATGGTTGAGGTAAGCGAGGGCGAGGCTGTTCCTTTAGCATTTTCACTTGAACCGGTGAAAAATTAAGTGCCAGCAGAGCGACAAAAACACCACGCGAAAGCCGGCGAAGCCATCACGCCGGAACAGCCAAAGGACAAACGCGCCGACTACCTGACCGCCCGCCAGCTTGCCGACGTTCTGCAGGTTAGCGAAGCAACCATCCATCGCCTTCGCCGCGCAGGACGCATCCCGGCAGTGCTGCTCACCGATAGGTTGATTCGGTTCAACTTGCGCGATGTGCAAAAGGCGCTGCGGCCACAGTCCGCGTCTCATTCTTTGGACGGCAGTGAGGCTGAGCAGGAGCAAGAGCCAAGCCCGCAATTGTCATTTGAGGATCTCCTCTCCGATTCAGGCAAGACCGAGACGGCCCCAAGCGCCGATTGAACTGGCTGATCGCTTCTGACCCTCACACAACGAACGATTGCTGCGCAACTTGTCAGTCTGAGAAGATACCGAGGTGGATCGCAGGCGACGAAACGTATGGTTGACTGGTCTCATCCTCTCGGCTTTGATGGTGCTTTTTCCTCCCTGGCTTTACTACGACGGGAACACATCCAACCAGAGATCAGCGGGTTATCATTTTCTTTTCAGCCCTCCACACATTAAGACCTACGACGAGATGTTTGGCTTCGACGATGACATGCCGACGCAATATGTTCGCGTGCGCTTAAACGTCATACGCCTGATAACTCAGCTTTTGACTCTCGCGTTCTTGGTTATGGGACTCGACCTGAAGCTACAGAGAGACAGTCCCGGGTTGTCGGGTTGTTTGCTGGCTCAAGGAACCTGCGGGATTCTGCTGCTGATTCTGCTGATGTCGTCAAAGTTCTGATGTGATTCTCGCGATGTCATTCATTATCGTCTGCGAAATTGCGTCGCGTCCCGATTGACCTAGAGCCAACACGTCGCCCTGAGTTTCTGACCGGAAGACCGCCGCTTTAGACGTACCCGACACAGCATAGAAGGGGGAATCAGGCGCAACCAGTTTGGGCGCGACGCTCACGCGCACTCGCCCCTGCCAAATCCGCGCGCGGCCGACCAGTCTAACCACGCGGTCGCTTTCACCCGCGATTCTGATCAGAGACTCAGTTTGCAACCCAATGCCCGTGCGCGACACTTCCGCTATAGTAGCGTCCGCTCCCATCAATGACTTTGCCAGGATCAGAATCTTGAACGCGGTGTCCCATCCTTGCACATCGAGAGAGGGATCGGGCTCGGCGATGCCTTCAGCCCGAGCCGTTGCCAGAGCTTCATCAAAGGACTGGTGATGGTGTTGCATCTGGGTTAGCACGTAGTTGGTTGTGCCGTTCAACACGCCGCGTATTTCCAGAACGCGATCGGTTAAGACTTCTTCGGGGATGCTGACGCCAGTCGTGCCGCCGTAGCAAATTCGAACGCCACCGTTTCGCGCCGCTTCCTTGAGCGAATCGAACCCGTGCACGAGTGGTCCCTTGTCCACGGTGACGACGTTCGTCCCTTGTGCGAGCGCGGCAACGATCCCATCCAGCGCGGGTTGTCCGTTGGTGGTGTTTGTCGGGAGTGATTCAACCAGGATTGAGACGCCTGCCGATGGCAGCGCTCGAATAAACTCGTCAGTGCCGAGGATCGGTTCGCTCGATGCAAACTCGCGCAAGCTGCGACCCGACTCTTTGTGAGCAATAACGCGCTCGATAGTAGAGCCCTGCTTCAAGATCAAACCGCCGCTGCTGTCGGCGACTGCCCCGAAATGAATGCGGAGCGGGCGCCCATCAGCAGTGGCCTCAACGTATCGAACGAAGGCGCGGCCCACGTTGCCCAGTCCGAGAAGCGCGACGTTTACTTGTGCCCGCGGAGGTAGCATAGACTTTAGTCTGTGTCCGGGTTTGCTCAGTCTCGGAGCCGCAGTACACAGACTAAAGTCTATGCTACCTCTGCCGGCAGCAAGCCTTTGATGTCGCGCACCACGCGGGCGACGTCTTTTTGATCGCCGAGCGCCATCATGAAGAACTTGTAGCCGTTGTAGAAGCAAACCAGCCCGTTGCCGAATAGCCAGATGCTCGAGAGCATCGGGTTGCCGCCGAGCACTATATTGATCGGAAACCCGGCAACCGCCCCGCCGGTGAACGCTTCGAAGACCAGGCCGGCGCCTGCCGCTACGCTGAACGCCCCAAGCAATGGAGCGCCGACGTACTTCGCCGCGTCGCGTTGAAACTTGACTCGATCGCGCTCGGCTTCTGTGAGCTTGCCGTCGCGGATCAGTTCTTCCTGGCGGTTCAAGTAGGCTTCGTACTTCTGGGACAGCTTTCTCAGACCGTAAGGCGCGATGGCAGAATGGAAAAACCAGTTGCCGGCGCCGCCCGCTCCGAGCAAGACGACGTCAAGCGACGAAAAAGCAGCGCCGGCACGCGCGCCGGCGATAAAGGCGAGTGAGACAGCAGCAGCTTTGCCGGGGTTCTTCTTTGCCCATCGGCGCGCGCTTGCCAGCGTACTGACGAGTGACGATGGCAGCCGCGCGGCAGACACACTCGCGCGCGCGGCCCCGGTCGCGTTCTCGTAGTAGCGTCGAGCTTCACCGAAGACGTCCGACGCTGTCTGCTTCGCATCGTTGACCACCTCACTGGCTTTTTGGGAGGCGTCGCTTGCGGCTTCAGCAGCTTTGTCCTTGATGCCCGAACGCCGCAGCGCGTCTTCGGCGGCATCGGCCGCTCGCCGAGCGTGGTCACTTACCCGCTCGCTGACCTTATGTTCGCGGTCGAGCCGGGAGACCTCTTCGCGCGCGGCGTCAAAAGTCGATGAAGCGGCCTCGGCCCCCTTGCGCAATGCGTCGGTAGTTGCGCGCGCACCCTTATCGAGCTTCGATTTGATCTCGAACTTTTCGTCGATTTGACGAGCCGCTTCTTCGGCTCGCCGCCTCAATTCATCAAGCTTGCTGGACATGACTGTTACTCCTGATTTGAATCTTACTCTGAATGCAACGTGGTCAGCTACCGATGATTCATACGCGCGGGGTTGATCGTCAGTTCCTTGGTGAGCGGGCGCTGATGTATTTGGAGTAGAGGTGGTCGAAGATTTCCGATTGCCGATTGCCGATTGGGGATGCCAGGGTGCGGATGCAGAGATTGACGTTTGAGATTGGTACGACTGGCGGCGAAATGTAAGGGAACTGCGAACACTGGTCAATCACCTCATGAAGCAGGCCCGGCTCGATTTCGCCTAACTAAAGGCGGTACTCTCAGCTTTGAGTCTTGGCGTCTTTGTGTTTAAGTCTTGATGTGATCGAAGACGAAAGGCTCGCGGCCGGTGGATTAGTGATTGATAACGGGACTGGTACGCCGCGCGTGTTGCTTGTGCATCGCCCGCTATATGACGACTGGTCTTTCCCAAAAGGAAAGTTGGACCCGGGCGAGACCGTAGAAGAAGCCGCATTGCGCGAAGTGAGAGAAGAAACCGGGCTCGAGTGCCGCATCATCCGCAAGCTTGCGACCACGCGTTACCGCTATCGAACGCGCAGTAAAGGGCGGCTCAGACCGAAGGCTGTCCACTACTTTCTGATGGAGCGCGTGAACGGCGAGATCCAGGCGCCGGGTGAAGAAGTCGACCGCGCCGAGTGGTTTGAATTTGACGAAGCCGCCCGCAAACTCAGCTACGAGCAGGACGGCAAGCTCCTTCGCTTCATTTTGACCGGCGAGGACTATTGCTTGTGGTTATAGAATAGTTGTGCCTCCTTAACATCCCGCCCGTTGGAGCATTCGATGGCTGAAAAGAAAACGCTCATAACAATGACCACAGACTTCGGCGAAGCCGACTACTTCGTCCCGGCGATGAAAGGCGTGATTTATTCGATCAATCCTGCGGTTGAAATCGTCGACCTCACGCATCAGATACCCGCCCACGATATCTATGCCGCCGCCTTCACGCTGATGTGCTGCTACAAGGATTTCCCCGGGAACACGATTCATCTGACGGTTGTGGATCCCGGCGTGGGATCGGCCCGCCGCCCGATAATGGTGATGATCGACGACTACAACTTCATCGGTCCCGACAACGGAGTGTTCAGCTACATCTACCAGCGAGCTCATGTAAATCGAGTTGTGCACTTCACGGCGGAGCATTATTTCCGCCAACCCGTTTCGAGCACTTTTCATGGCCGCGACGTCTTCGCTCCCTGCGCGGCTTATGTGTCCAAGCTTGTTGACTGGCGAATGATGGGAGAGGAGATCAGCGATCCGGTTCGTTTCAACACTCCAACCCCGACTGTTGTTGCCGGCCAGATTCGGGGAACTGTGATTCACATCGACCGCTTTGGCAACCTGATAACTAACATAACAACCGCGGAGCTGACCGAAGATCTCATTCGTGCCGGCGCCCGCGTGCGAGTTGGGAAGCACGAGGCGACGCGAGTGCTGGCTAATTTTGCTGAAGCAAATCAGAACGAACTATTCGCCTACTTCGGCAGCGCCGGCTTCCTGGAACTCGCGGTGCCGCGCCAGTCGGCGGCGCGGGTTGTCGAAGCCCGGCGGGGAATCGAGGTCGAGGTAGGTGTGCCCTGAGTTGGGCGCCGTCGGGCTCTTCGTTGGGTCGTGTCCTAATCTTGTGTTGGTCGACTAGGACACTATCGGGCGACCGCGTATCTGGACTGCGGTGGCGTCTTTGCGTTGCCACCGCTTTCTGTCGTTTCGTGGGCGATAACCAAAAGCGGCGGCAACGCACAAAGGCCGCCGCAGTCCAAATACTCCGTCGCTCGTCATAGGTCGTGCGTCAGGGCACCTGCAAATATCAACATAAGACTAGGACACTACCCTTCGTTGACACGCCTGCACTCGTGTCCTATTCTTCAATATTGACCGGGCGAACAGAAAAATCGCAAAAAGCAATGACCGACTGAAAGGAAGAGTAAGATGCCGGGTGAAGCCAACGTAGCCAAGGCTGGCCTCGAAGGAATAGTTGCTGCCGAGTCTCGAATCAGCGACGTAAACGGCGACGAAGGTAAGCTCATCTATTGCGGGTACGATATTCACGACCTCGCCGAGCACTCGACTTTTGAAGAGGTTGTGTATCTGCTTTGGCATGGTCAGCTTCCCACTCGCGCCGCGCTTGACGAGCTCAAGCAGCAACTCAGCCGCGAAACAAGCCTCCCAGTTCAAATTCAAGAGCTGATTGTTAGCGCGACTCCTAAGAACGCGAACCCGATGGACATGCTGCGCACGGTCGTCTCCGCGCTGGCGCTCTACGATCCGGACGGCCCGGATATGTCGGAAGAGGCAAACCAGCGCAAGGCTATTCGATTGACGGCCAAGTTCCCGACCATAGTCACGACTTTCCAGCGAGTGCGCAACGGGCTGGAGCCGGTCGAGCCGCGCAAAGACCTATCACTGGCCGCTAACTTTCTTTTCACACTACGCGGCGAGGAACCCGATGAGGTTTCGACTCGCACGATGGATTTAGCTTTTGTCTTGCACGCCGATCATGAGCTGAACGCTTCGACCTTTGCCGCGCGAGTCACCGCCGCAACGTTGTCCGATATGTACTCGGCGATCGTGTCGGCGATCGGCACGTTGAAGGGCCCGCTGCACGGGGGCGCAAATGAAGGAGTGATCAAGAACCTGCTTGAAATCGGCTCGGTCGACAATGTCGAAGCCTGGGTGAAGAAGGCCCTTGTCGAAAAGAAGAAGATCATGGGATTCGGTCACAGGGTCTATCACACAGAAGATCCTCGGGCGACTCATCTCCGCGAGATGTCCGGGCTTCTGGGCGAGCGCACCGGCGAGAAGAAATGGTACGAGATGTCGCGCAAGATGGAAGAAGTGATGATGCGCGAGAAGCACTTGAACCCGAACGTGGACTTTTACTCGGCTTCGACCTACTACGCGCTCGGTATTCCTACCGACCTGTTCACGCCGATTTTCGCTTGCAGCCGCATCTCCGGGTGGACAGCGCACGTGCTCGAACAGTACAGGAACAACCGGCTGATTCGGCCACGAGCTGAGTACATTGGCCCGCGCGGATTGAAGTACATTCCTATTGAACAGCGTGACTAAAAGTGAGTCCTCGACGAAGTTGATGGAGCTCGATTCTTCCTGGTCCCCTCGCAACTTGCCTGACATCACGCGCATTTAGTCGTATAATCCACGCGAGTGGACTGCAGCCCGGGAGACTATGAGATTAGTCCTTCCTAAATGTTTGCCTTCCCCAAGGTCGCGAAGCTTACGCGATCAACGTACATTAACGGAGGTCCCCATATGAGAGCGAAACTCGTGACGTTCGGATTCACCGCAGCCGCAATTCTAGCGCTAGTGCTTCAGGCTTCATCGCAGGCTATCGCACAAGGAAACGCCAACAAACCTGCCGCCGCAAAGAAGGCGAAGCCGGCGCCTAAACCCCCTGAAGCTAAACCAGCTCCACCCGCCCCTGCCGCCGGGGAGGCAACGATGGCTGCCAAACCGAAGCCCAAACCGAAGCCAAAACGAAAAGCCTCGATGGCGATGGCGGGCGTCCCCATGGGCGCGCCAGCTTGCATTAAGCACCTGACCAAGATGGCGGAAAAGGATCCCTTGATCGACTACGACGGGCATCCGTCGGAGATCATCAACGGCGGCCTGCTCTGGAACGACCCCAAGTCCCGCTGCTCAATTGCCGGCGACGAAGCGACGAAGAAGAAGGTGGTCGAGCTGGCAATCGCGTGGCGGAGCAAGGACGCCTCGAAGGTGCGCTCGCTTCTCCAGGAGCTCGAAGGTATGGCCAAGTAGAACTGGCCGATCGCAAAGCGCGGCTGTTCCGGGTGGTGGTGCGAGCTGACAGGCCCGTGCCACCATTCGGTGCATATAACTTTCCCTTCCTCTATACCCGCCCGCCCGAGCGCAACCATGTCGTTGCTTGACATGCCCAGACACGCTCGGATAGGTTCTACTTAACCCAAACCATTTAAGATGCAAAAGACAACAATATCGGTCAAGCGGATTACTGTCGGTTGTGCTGTCGCGCTGGCCAGCTTGTTGATCGCCGGGTGCGGCTTGCTGTCTTCCGATGCAAAGATCGATGAAGGCATAGTCATCGCTCCGAAGCTGAAGATTCGCTCGTCCACTGCCCTCGCTGCGCTCGATCTCGCAGAAGTGAAACGCGGCGACCGACTCGAGATACTCGAGCAGGCCCAGGTGAAGACGCCGACGCGCACCAACGAGTGGTACAAAGTCAGAACGAAAACCAAAGACGCGACCGAAGGGTGGGTCGAGGCGCGCTACGTCATAAACAAGCCGGTCGTAGACAAAACGCAAGAGCTTTACGAAAAATCGAAGACGATATCCTCACAAGCCACCGGCCGCTTGAAGGTTCAGACTAAGCTCAGAGTCGATCCGGGCGGCGACGTTATTACCTACCTGAGTCGCGGGACGATGGTTGACATCGTCGGCAAGACTCGCACAACGATCAAGCCTGAAAAGCAACAGGAAGCCGACGACAGCGAAGATACCGACGAGCCTGAAACCCGCACCGTCATCTGGTACCAGATTCGTCTCCCCGAAACGGAAGTCCTGCGCGCGGGCTGGGTGGGTGCGCAGCAGGTGCAACTCGATACGCCCGACGAAATACTCTACCTCGAAGGCGAAGGGCGGCGCTTCACCGGCTGGGTTGTGTTTGATCAGACGAAGACCAAAAAGGGCGAGTTGAAGGACAACTACATCGCTCTGATGAAGAACCTGAGCACCGAAGGTCCGATCGATTTCACCCGGCTCTGGGTGTTGATTTACGCGCCGGATCAGGGTCGATACGTGGGCGCGAGAATCGAAGACGGATTACACGGCGTTCTGCCCGTCGCCATTCACCCCGACCATAAGGGCTTTACCATTCACGAGCTCGACGAGAACGGTAAGCCCGTCGCTGTCGAGTATGAAGCGATTCGCCGCGATGCCAGTCACTTGACTGTCAACCGCCTCTCACCGAAGTTCGTTTACAAGAAACAACCGGGCAAGCGTAAGGCAAAGAGCTAAATGTAAGGGAAGACTTCGGTACCGGCGGAAGCTGTACGCGTCGGCCGCTTTACCTTTTATCCTTGTTCTCCTCTATTGCCCGGATCATTTTCTCGAGCGAGCGCTCGACGGCTTCGGCTATAAGCTCGACCATCGGTTTTGTGTTCATTCGGATTCCTTCATCAAGCGCGGCGCGATAGGCTGCATGCTTTTCTGGTTTGATGATGATGGGTGGAAGCTCGCGGCGCAGGGTGAATAGACTTGCGGCCAGCAGCGCGGTCCGCTCGTTCGCCGCCTCGAAGGGCTGCATTTCGATCAGCCGCAGAAAGACGATTGAAGCCTGCTCGACGGGATGAAGCTCAGTAAAGGAGTCGGCGGTGTACCACTGGCAGGCGCTGTCGATCATCACCGGCAGAGCCTCAGCCGGCGCAGGCTTCACGCGCCGAGCCTCACCCGCGCTGCTACGAAACGCCGAGGCTTCTCCGGGTACCTTGTGAAGGCTGAGAAGCAGGTCGGCGGTGAGTCTCGCAGCTTGGCCCTTCGCGCGAACCAAAGAAGTAACCGTCCGCAGCGACTCGAGCAGAGCCGTCGCCGATCGGTCGCTATCCGTCGCGGCGACAGAAACGGACCCGGCCCGCGCGACATCCTCGTGCTCCACCGCCACGCCTTCAAGTCTGAGCGTCGAATAGACGAACTCGGTCTCCGCCCACCGCTCGAGCGCTTCTCTCTGCTCCGCCGAGAGCTGAAGCTCGGTTAGCTGTTTGTGTTTCTGATTCACCCTGCTTATCCACTCGGAGGTGGCTCGAGTGAACAGGATCGTTGGAGTTCTTCTCTCGGGAGGTTTTGGCATGTTGTTCGAGCCGGTGCGTTGCTCAGCCCGGAATGCGAGGCACTTCGATTTTCAAATCGGGTTCGTTGTGTATGAAGGTTATTTGCAACGTGCCCGCTACGTCGGTTGTCTGAGACCCTTCGCCGGCGGACTCATTGCTCGCGCTGAAGCTTGCGAATGAATCATTGCTTTCCCTGGTCAACCGCAGATCGGCAGCCGCCAGCGCTTCGCGAAGCCGCGCCACTCGGTTGCCTGGAATTTCAAAACTGAAGCAGACCGATACATTCGAGAACTGTTTCACGTCAAGCACCCACGCGGCGCTGGCGGCTAGCGCAGACCTGACGCGCGCGATCATTTCGCCTCGGTTCGCTCGGGTGACGGCATTAATTCTCAGGAACTGTGGAACCACACTTCATTTATAGCGAGTCCCGTGCTTGATCACCATACCGACATTCTGAAGCAGGTCGATATAACGAAGCACGTCGCCGCGCACCGCGATGATGTCGGCGTATTTTCCTTCGCTGACCGTTCCAACCTGGCTGTCGACTTTCATCAGCACAGAAGGCCAGTAAGTTGCGGCTCGAATCGCGGTCATCGGGTCGACGCCGAAATGATTGACCCACGCATCAAGCTCGTGCCACGTGCTCTGGCTGTGAAACTTCATCGGTATGCCGCTATCAGTGCCGATCAAAAGCACGACACCTGACTCGGCGAGTTGCTGAAACTTTCTCTTTAGCGTCGGCCGCCGGTTGGGCGTGATTTGAAAATAAGGAAGCCGGTCCGGATGTTCGAGGGATTGCTTTATGTCCGCGACAATCGCCTCGGTCAAGCCAACCTGCCAGGACGGATCATCCAATGCTTCGCGGTTTTCGCGCACGTACTCGTAATTCAACAAGCCCTCAATCGTAGGCGTCCAAAACAGCGGACCGAGGCTCATCTTCGCAGTTCGTTCGCGCAGCAGGGCGACGATGTCCGGCGGGTATTCAGGGGCGGCGGCCAGCCCGGTGTGTTCGAAGCAATCGACGCCGGCTTGAAGCCCTCGGCGAATCTCTTCCGGGCGATGCGAGTGAGCGACGACCGTCAGCCGATGCTTGTGAGCTTCATCGACCACGGCTTGCACTTCTTCCATGGTCATCTGGTCCTGATCGATGAGCTTGATGCAGTTGACTCCCGCTTCGGCCAGCTTGCGCACCTTGTCGCGGGCATCTGCGGCGCCATTGGTTCCCCATCGAAAATACTCAGTGCCCGGGTACGGCTCGTGTTGAATGAAGGGCCCCGATACATAGAGCGTTGGCCCCGGCAGCTTGCCCGCGTTGATCCGATCGCGTACGGATAGGCTCTCTTTGAGCGGCCCGCCGAGGTCGCGCGCGCTGGTGACACCGGCCATCAGCAGTTGCTTCGCCGAAGCCGGCATGATTACGTTTTCGAACTGGGGCGTATAGGTCTTGTCCCAGTGCGCGTAGTCGCTGTGGCCGTTGATCATCAGGTGAACGTGCATGTCCCAAAGCCCTGGCAGAACGGACATGCCTTCGGTTGAGATGACTTCAGCGCCTTTCGGAATCGCGAGCGAGCCGACTTGCCCGACGGCCTTGATACGCTCGCCATCGATAATGATGACGCTGTTGCGAATGGGCTTGCTGCCGAAGCCATCGATGAGCGTGCCGCCGACGAGCGCTTTGATGGTTTGCGATTGGGCCGGCGCCGAAATGTTCATCGCCAGAAGAGCGAGCGCGCCAACGAGCGCAAGTGATAACGAGAAACCCCGAGATGTTTTCATCCGATTCTCCTCGACCGAATTGTAGTATGAAGTGCGCGCACACCAAAGTTGCGATGAACCACGGGAAGGCTGAAGTTCAGGGCTAGGATTTTCTCGCCGTCAATACCAACAGCACTGGAAAGCCCAGATATTTCGCCGCCGCGTGAACCGACGCGGCCAGTTCTTCGTCGCCAGTGAACTCGCGCACCTCGACGTCAACGAACCCAGCGTCTTCGAAGATATCGACGTGCTCCCGGACTGTGTAGTGAAATGCGCCCAGCCGATACTCAACCCCTTCTTGCTCGAAGTTCGCTTCGATTCCAGCCGCCGACATCTGCGGATGGTAGACAGAGAAGACCAACCTGCCGCCTGGTTTCAGCACCAGATAGAACTCGCGCGAAACTGCGCCAAGGTCGCTCAAGTGCTCGCCTATTAGGGCGCACAGGGCCGCGTCGAAGGTTCCAGGCTTGAAGGGCAGCGGGCGCTCAAGGTCCGCTAACGCAAGAGGCGCGTTTGGGTAGTGGCGATGCGCGACCTTCAACATGCCGGGCGCGAAGTCGATTCCAATCGGCATGGTTCCCGCCGAAAGCAGTTGCCTTAAATGTCTTCCAGTACCGCAGCCGGCGTCGAGTATCAGTTCGCCGCCCTGCGCTGCGAGCGCCTTGCTAGTATGTCGCGAATCCATCGACACCACCGGGTTGGGCGTCGAGTCATAGGTTTTTGACCAGAGGTCATACCCCTGGCGCGCGCTAACTCTCTCGATCTTCCTTCCAGGAGGTAGCATAGACTTTAGTCTGTGTCTCGTGATTACCGTACAAGAAGAATCACCCGGACACAGACTAAAGTCTATGCTACGAGGCTTCCGCGCTTGACAGCAACTCGGATAGCACGTGACACTTTGAGGCGCTTACCAGGATTGATACAATCGATCGTTGGTAAGTTGTTCTCCGCAGGTAAGCAGCAACAATGCAAACGGAACGCGAACTTAGACAGCAGATCGTCGAGATAGGCCGCCGCATTTACGAGCTAGGATTCGTCGCGGCATCCGATGGCAACGTCAGCGCGAGGCTTACGGACGGGACGATACTCACCACGCCCACGATGGTGTGCAAAGGGCGTATGACGGAAGACATGCTCGTGCTGGTGGACATCGACGGCAAAAAACGCCGGCGCGACGAGCGGAATCCTTCGTCCGAGTTCGCGATGCACAAGACAATCTATCAACTGCGTCCGGATGTTCACGCGGTGGTACACGCGCATCCCCCTTTCGGGACGGGCTTCGCGGTAGCGAATGTTCCGCTCGATAAGCCGTTGCTGTCCGAGGTTATACTGACCCTTGGATGCGTGCCGCTAACGGGTTACGGCACGCCCTCTACAGACGAGCTGCCTGCGTCGCTGGCGCCGTTCATTCCACATCACGATGCGTTATTGTTAGCGAACCACGGCGCGGTCGCGTACGGGCCGGATCTCGAGCTGGCATTCGCGCGGATGGAAACGCTCGAGCATTTTGCAAAGATAACCCTGGTCGCTCGATTAGTCGGGAAACCGCGCGAACTGCCGCCCGAGGCGATTGAAAAGCTGTTAGACGTGCGCGAGCGAGCGGGTTACATGCCCGCGGGGGCGCGAGGCTGTCAGGCTTGTGGTTTTTCGCACGGACACGCCTCGACCTGTGCCGTTGGGAGCGCGACTCGATCTTACGGCACGAATGGAGATGATACGGTGACGCTGACTCGTAAAGAGTTGACGGCGCTTATTACCGAAGCAGCGCGACTAGTCGCGCGAGAAATGAAACAATGAGATTGCAGATTGCCGATTTCCGATTGCCGATTTCGGATTAGATGGCCACGATCCGAGTGTGGACCGTCAAATCGGCAATCGGCAATTCAGGATTCGAAAGGGAGATTCTATGGAAGCGCTTGGAATGATCGAGACGAAGGGGTTGGTAGCGATGATCGAAGCGGCTGACGCGATGGTGAAGGCCGCTAACGTGACGCTGATCGGTTATGAAAAGATCGGCGCCGGGCTGGTCACCGCCATCGTACGCGGTGACGTCGCGGCGGTGAAAGCGGCGACCGATGCAGGCGCGGCGGCGGCCAGGCGTGTTGGCGAGCTTGTTAGCGTTCACGTCATCCCGCGTCCGCACTCGGCGGTAGACGAGAACATGCCGGTCACTTACGAGTCGCGCGAAAAATGAGGAAGACGTCCGTGGTCAGTAGTCCGTAGTCCGTAGTCCGTAGTCCAGATTGTTCGGACTACTTTGACCACTGACCACCGACCACTGACCACTGACCGCTGACCACTGATTATGATTCTTGCTCGAATAGTTGGAACGGTAGTGGCCACCCGCAAGGACGATCGCCTTCACGGGAGAAAGCTGCTTGTCGCTCGGTTAGTGGGCGTTGATGGCCAGGACGAGAAAGGCCATCTCGTCGCGGTCGACACGGTGGGCGCGGGAATCCACGAAGTCGTCTTGATAGTGCAGGGCAGCTCTGCGCGAATGGCCTTCGGGTGCAAGGAGTGTCCGATTGACGCCGCGGTTGTAGGCATAGTTGATACCGTTGAAGTCAGTAGTCCGTAGTCCGTGGTCCGTAGCTCGTTGCTCGTTGCTCGACCAGAAACTACGGACTACTGACTACGGACCACGGACTCTCATGAACACCATTCGAGTAGCGCTGGCCCAGATCAATGCGACGGTGGGCGACCTTTCGGGCAACACTCGCCTGGTGCTCGACTACATCGCCCGAGCGCGAACGGCCGGCGCGGACCTCGTCGCATTTCCCGAGCTCGCACTCACCGGTTACCCTCCCGAAGACTTGCTGCTCAAGCCTCATTTCGTGCGCGATAACCTTGACGCGCTCGACAGAATAATCGCCGCGGCAAATGATCTGATAGTCATCGTGGGCTTCGTCGATACGGACGGCTCGGATATCTATAACGCGGCGGCGGTGATCGCCGGCGGAAAGCTCGTGAATTCCTATCACAAGAACTTTCTACCTAACTACGGAGTGTTCGACGAAGAGCGGTATTTTCAGCGGGGCACTACCTGCCCGGTTTTTTTGTTGGGGGAAGCGCGCATCGGCTTAAACATTTGCGAAGATATTTGGTACCCCGGTGGCCCAACAAAGATGCAGGCGCTGGTGGGCGACGCGCACCTCGTCATCAATATCTCTTCATCGCCCTACCATGCCGGCAAGATACCGGATCGCGAACGGATGCTGTGCACGCGAGCCGAAGACAACGCAGTTGCGCTTGCTTACTGCAATCTGATCGGCGGGCAGGATGAGCTGGTCTTCGACGGTAACAGCGTGATCATCGACGAAGACGGCCGTATCATCGCGCGCGGCTCCGCGTTTGCCGAGGACCTGGTTTTGGCCGACATCAACATCGAACGAGTTTTCTCAGAGCGGTTACACGATCCGCGCCGCCGCCGAGAGAAGCTCAAGGCAAGCGCGGGCGATTCACTTTATCTGGTCGAGCTCGGAAACGGTTTGCGGCCTGCGCCGAACAGGCCGCCGCTCGATGTTCGGCTAAATGAAAGGCTCGAACAAACGGAAGAGATCTACACGGCGCTGGTCACCGGCACGCGCGATTACGTGCGCAAGAACGGCTTCGATAAGGTCTACCTCGGTCTGTCGGGGGGCATCGATTCGGCGTTGACGGCGGTGATCGCCGCCGATGCGATCGGCCCCGACGGTGTGAACGGCGTCTTCATGCCTACGCGATATTCGTCTTCGGAGTCGGGGCGTGATGCAAGCCGGCTCGCCGAAAACCTCGGCATGCATTTTCAAGTGATCGAGATCGAAGAGACGTTCAAACAGTATCTCCAGATGATGGCCCCGGCGTTCAACGGGCTTGCGGAAGACACGACGGAAGAGAATCTCCAAGCCCGTATCCGCGGCAACATCCTCATGGCGCTGTCAAACAAGTTTCACGGGCTGGTGCTATCGACCGGCAACAAGAGCGAGATGAGCGTAGGTTACTCGACGCTTTACGGGGATATGGCCGGCGGATTCGCGGTGTTGAAGGATGTGCCCAAGACTCTTGTGTACGAGCTTGCGCGGTTCGTCAACCGTCGAGGCGCTCGGCCGGTGATCCCGGAATATGTAATCACCCGCCCGCCTTCCGCCGAGCTGCGCCCGGACCAAAAGGACCAGGACACGCTGCCGCCTTACTCCGTGCTGGATGAGATTCTCGAGGCTTACATCGAAAAAGACATGAGCGCTGAGGAAATCGCGGATTCCGGATTTGACCTTGAAACCGTTCGATGGGTTGTGAACCGGGTGGACTTTGCCGAGTACAAGCGGCGCCAGTCAGCACCGGGCATAAAGATCACTCCGCGCGCATTCGGCCGCGACCGGCGCATGCCGATCACGAATAAGTATCACAATTGACAGCTATCGTCATCGACAGCGAGATTGATAGTGCGGGTCCCAATGTAGACGGCCTATTCAGTTGCGGTGCGATGAATGAGTGGGATCAAGAGCCCTAAGAAGACGTCGGTCATAACTGTGTATCACGGAAGAAAACTCTGGTCGGCGGGTGCCGTAATAATGGCTCCTGCCATAGAGTACCAACTTGCTCGTCGAAGAGCGTTCAAAGAGGCGCGCTCATTCGCGAGAGGACTTCTGGAACTGTTGACCGATTACAGCAATCCGAGCCTGCTGAATCTTGCGATGTACCAAGCGCAGGTCTCTGGTAAACAAAATCCTTTTGTATCCACATCTCCATCACGGGACATTGCGCGGTCGTTCGCTTTGTCTAGAGGCACTCCCGGTTATATAGTAACAATACAAGTTCCTATTGATGAGTTTTACGACTTTAACAAGGTACGATCGACATATGGTATTCCTCAACGTCCTGAGTTTGAGTGGCTTGAGGAACTGGGAATACCGCTCCAGATCGCTTCTCCCTTTGAAATAATAAGAGTAGACCGGGTAACCGGAGTAGTAGAGCACAAGACTACCATTTATAAGAAAAAAAAATGAAGCAAGTCACCAGCAAGACGAAAATATCGAGTGAGATACTATCCACAGCGCTTTCGCGTTCCCTAGAAAACCTTGGAATAGACATTGTTCGTTTCCAAACCCTAGCACTTGGCGAACGAAAACTGGCTCTTTGTGAGGCGATATATCGAACCGCTGGACACGCCCGTACAGAGATTGATTGGTATGCCGACCGAAGTGAACTTTATATGAAAGAGCTATGGGACTTTTCACCGGCACAAATAGACCAACATCAAACTATGGTCGATGCCCTAATCGCGTTAGTGTGCTTAGGGGAAGTATCCTACGTTCGCCCTTTGGTTGCCTATCTATCATTCCCAGAACCTAGATGGTCAATTCTGATATGTCCCGTACTAGAAGCCACGTCAAAGAAGTTCATTCGCACGCCCACTTATAGCATTCCAAGCGCTTCTGAACTGTCAGCTTGGCGAAAGTGGGCGGTGAAGCTGGCAGAGCCACCTATTCTAAAAGATTACGGAGACATTCTTTTATCAGAGTTTGATATAGGAAAGATGAAGTTAGAGTGGTCTTCAGAATTGAGCGACTTTTCTTGGTTACTAATGAGAAACGAATTCTTTGTAACGCCCTGGAAATATTTTAACGAAAGCGAAGCTAAATATTGCGCACTGAGATTATATGAACCCTTGAAAAGCGGGGATTGGACAGACTTCGCTGATACACTCGAGCAGTATGTTTATGCTGAAAGGCCGGCAAGCAATTTCAAGACAATAGTTGCCTGCATAAATGACATAATGCGGGAACTAAATTTGTCCAGGACTCGATTGAAGGAAGAATGGCTTAGTATCGTGAGTAAAGGAACCATAAGGCCGTTCACGGCTTTGGTACTGTTCCAGATACTAGAGCGACCAGGAAAAGACAGACAATTGGCTTACGAATTTGCCGAGCAATTATTAGGGAAAGGGACTTCCACCTCTACTATTTCAACGATGGTAAATCTCCTCTTACAATCGAGAAGCGGGCATTCAGTTTATCGGATAATAAAGACGTTCGCCGAGCTTGACAAAGAGCCGGCGAGAATTAGAGACATATTGAGTGATCTGTATCCTATGGCCTCTCACTTGGCATCGCTCTGGATAACGAATCTATTTGCTACGGAAATGGAGTATTTAATTATCCTAGGATCTGAACAACCCAAAAGTCGATCGACATTGTTAGGAATTGTGGCAAAGAAATTTACTGATAACGACAAAGACCTCCTGAAGTTGTCAGAATTCCAGCACTCGGAAAATCCCGACTGTAGACTGTTCTCTTATAAAATGAAGATACTCTCTGATCTGCGAGAGCCTCTTCAACGGCACTTGCACGATCGCGATATAAATACACTTTCCATGGTTTCGGAGTACAAGGATATATTCTATAGCTGGTTCGTCCGCTACGATCCTCTAGAAGCCAGCAGCTCGGCTAAATTGGGAGCTCTCCTGTTGAAGGAAAAAAATGAAAGAAATATCTAACTGGAGCTGAGCATCTTGGGCTTGTTTGTATCATACTGCGGACCCATTAGCCAAAGACCGGAGCCGCGAGGAACTCCCGACGAAGCTCCCCGCGCCGCGCATCGGAATAGACTAATGACTTCGCGCTTACGGCTTCTCTACGATATCTGCCTTCAAAGTCGAGATGGCCGCTGCTACTTCCTTTTGCTCCTTCTCGGGAACTTTGAACTTAGTGAGAGTCGCCACCAGATGTTTGACCGCGATGTTCCAATCCTCTTCGGTGATGCCGAGCCCCTTGTGCGACGTCTTCATATCACGGCCGATGTACACGCAAGGCCCGCCGGTCGCCGCGCACAATTGATCGACCACCAACTGCCGGATTCTCATCTTCGAATTGTCGCTGGCCCCCACAAAGAAGCGGCCGAGCGTCTTGTCGGTTGCCAGCCGCCCGATGAACTCATCGGTTACCGCGGCAAGCGCGTCGTATCCGCCAAGCCTCTTGTAGAGCGAGGCGCCGCTCTGAGCCGATGCCGTGCGAGCGGGTCCAACGCAAGATAGTAGAACAGCGATCGCAAGGGAAAGACCTAACAGGTGATTCTTCTTCACATTTTCCTCCTTAACTGATGTTTTTGGTTGTGGCAGCTAACCCAGCCTGTCTGCCTCGGTTCAATAAGTCTCCGAAAGGATCGATGATGATTAGCGAGCAACGAAACCGGGCCGCCGGCGTTCGGGCCGCTGATGATTACGTAGCCGAGCCCTGAATCGGATTGTTGGAAGGAGGAGGGCGCGAGAAGTGGACTGCTTCTCGCACCCCTCAGTTTGAGCCTCTCGACTCTCAGGCGAAAGTCGCGTTTGGCAGGGTTGAGGCTCAATGCCCTGAGCGCGAGGAGGGGATGGTTCTCCGCACCCAGGGGTACTTGGTGGCCGGCCGGAAGGAGGCCAGCCAAAACCGGCGGCTATTTGCTTGAGCGGAAGGACCGCCGTGTATGAATCCAGATGCCCGATCGCTCTCCTGCCCATCGACTGATTTTGTCTTCCCCTCCTACATGATCAGGACGGAAAGAGTGTTTCGTTTTTTGCAGAATTATTTAAGAAAAATCTCGAACGGGACGTGCTCGAAGTCTGATTTGAGGGCTAAACGTGGTGATAGCGAGGGTTCGTTCGGTGAGAATGCCTCTATGCCAACGGGACTATTAATCCCGTGGGGATTGCAGCTTAGGTGCTCGTTCGAGATCAGGCAAGCTGAAGCTTGAACTCTGAACCGCTCGGCCTTCAGTTATCCTTCCATTCCGGTATGCGCCCCGGAGTCCACGGTGCGCCTGCCGACTCCATTGCCTTCTCGAGCTTCGCAACGTCGCCTTCGACCAGCGCCCGCAATTGGGCGAGCACCTGTTCGAATTCTTGCGCGGCCGCGGCATAGTGGTCCTTCTGGGTTTGAGTGGGAGCCGACGTTGACATGCGTTGATCCGAAACGATCGTGCCGACTCGTTCGACGATCGACGGCGGAAGGATTTCCTGCCGCTGCCGAAGTGCGCTATCGCCACGCAACGCGCGGAGAATTTCGTTTGTGCGCTTCTCGATCGACGACGCGTCGGCGGTAAGCCTTGCTTCGGCGGCTGGGGTTTCGTGCAGCGCGCGCTTCATTTGGCCTAGCCGGGTCTTCAACTGGTTTGCAGTTTCCAATGCGCCGCTCACCGCTCGTTGAAGGCGCGCGACCTTCTGCTGAAATTCCACCAGCACGGCGCGATCTGGCGTCGGCATTGTAGCCTGGCCGTCGACAAAAACAGTGAACTCCTGCGGCGCTGAAAGCTGACCGGTCACGCCGTTCACCCGTTTTGAGACGGCCACGGTGTATTTGCCGGGGATAACCAGCGGGCCTCCCGGCGGTTCAGCAAACGGATCTTCTTCGCCGTCTGCGGGCCGTGGAGGCGCGAGCGTCGGAGCCGGATAACGAAGGTCCCAGCTCATGCGATTCATCCCTGGCGTGGCAGGCGCGTTCAGTCGCCGCACTACTCGACCCGATGAGTCCGTTATGGTGAAGATGATCGCGGGCGCTTCCTCCTCTTCTTCGGCGCTCAAGTCCGCAAGCGCGGGGTAGGGAAGCGGCGTGCCTTTTCGTTCGGCTTCTTTCTCGGCTTCCTGGCGCTTCTGCTTTTTAGTCTTCGGCGCTTCTTTCAGATGGTAGGTGAACGTCGCGCCGAACGGCGGGTTGTCCGCGGTGAAGAACGCTTCGCCCTGGAATGATTTTCCGCGCCCGCCGAGCGGCTGAGATTGGATGTACATCATCGCGTCTTTGACCGGGAACAGCGTAGCTTCTTGCGTAAGCATCTCAGGCTTCAATGCGCGAAGCGGCGCATAGTTGTCCAGGATGTAGATGCTCCGCCCGAACGTGCCGACTACCAGATCATTCTCCCGCTTTTGAATCGCGAGGTCGCGAACCGAGATTGTCGGCAGACCGCCTTTGAGTTGAATCCACTTCTGGCCGCCGTCGATGGTGAAGAACAATCCAAACTCGGTGCCGGCGAACAGCAGATTGGGATTGACGTGATCTTCTGCGAATGCCAGCACGGGTCCATTAGCCGGCAAGTTGCTCTTGATCGAAGCCCAGGACTTTCCGCGATCGGTGCTCTTGAGCAAGTAGGGCGCGAAGTCGCTTCTCTTGTGATTCTCAAACGCAGCATAGACCGTGTCGGCATCGTGTTGGGAAGCAGACAGGCGGCTCACATAAGTCATATCTGGCACGCCTGGGAAGCTCTCGATCTTGCGCCAGTTCTTTCCGGCGTCTTCGGTGATCTGAATCAACCCGTCGTCGGTCCCGACGTAAATCAACCCTTCCTTTTTTGGGGATTCCGCGAGCGCGGATGAGTTTCCGAACGGATCGGTCGAAGTGTGCTTTGCGACGGCGTCGGGTCCCCAGATCTTACCCATCACCGGCAGTTTGTTTCGATCCAGCGCGCGCGACAGTTGCCCGCTGATCAGTTTCCAGGTGTCTCCCCGGTCATCGCTGCGAAAGAGTTTGTCGGCGGCGAAGTACAGCCGCGTGTGTGAGTGCGGGCTGATGATAAACGGCGAGTCCCAGTTGAAGCGGAGCCCGTCTTCGCCCTTTCGCTCTCCGGGTTGGATGCCCATGCGTTCGCCGGTGCGTTTGTCGAAGCGCACGAGCGAGCCGTACTGCAGCTCGGCGTAGATCGTATTCGGGTCCTCCGGATCAACCTGAGTCCGGAACCCGTCGCCCCCGTGGGTGACGAACCAGTCTGAGTTGACGATCCCTGACGCGCTCCGGGTGCGAGACGGACCTCCAACGCTGTAGTTGTCCTGCATTCCCCCGTACACGTTGTAGAACGGCGTCGAGTTGTCAACAGTCACATCATAAAACTGGCCTAGCGGAAGATTGGATTTGAACTGCCAGTTCGCGCCTCGATCATAGCTCTCATATACGCCGCCGTCGCAGCCTACCAGGTAATGTCTGGTGTTATAGGGATCGATCCATATCACGTGATTGTCTACGTGCTTCGACTTTTCTCCCAGCCTTCGAAGAGTGCGCCCGCCATCGTCGGAGACCATCAGAAACACGTTCATCACGTAGATCCTGTCGAGTTCTTTCGGGTCGGCGAAGATCTGAGAGTAATACATCGCGGTGGTGTCAAATGGATTTCGCCGCTCCCAACTGCCTCCTCGATCCGTCGAGCGGAAGATCCCTCCCTTGGCGTCCGCGGCTTCAACTGTTGCGTAAAGCACGTTCGTATCGACGGGCGAGATGGCTAGGCCGATGCGGCCCATCTCGACCGTCGGCAGCCCGGCCCTGAGCTTGTTCCAGGTCGCTCCTGCGTCGGTCGATTTGTGAATTGCGCTCTCGGGTCCGCCATTGATCAAGGTCCAAACGTGACGCCGGCGTTGATACGAAGCGGCATAGATTGTGTCGGGATTGTTGGCATCGATCACAACGTCGGTCACGCCCGTGTTCTCGCTGATTGAGAGAATGTTCTTCCAGGTCTTGCCGCCATCGGTGGTCTTGAACAGTCCGCGATCGCCACCCGGTCCCCAGAGCGGGCCTTGAGCGGCTATGTAGACCGCATCCGAGTTGCGAGGATCGATGGCGATGCGGCCGATGCGCTCGGAGGCTTTCAAGCCGGCGTTTTTCCACGTCCTACCGCCATCGTCTGAGCGGTACACGCCGTCGCCATACGAGACGCTCCGCTGGCTGTTGTTCTCTCCGGTGCCGACCCACACCGTAAACGGGTTCTTCGGATCAATCGTGATAGTGCCGATCGAATACGAGCCTTCATTGTCGAAGACCGGAAGCCATGTGGTTCCGGAGTTGGTCGTCTTCCACACGCCCCCCGACGCGGCGCCGACGAGATAGCGGCTGTGATCGGTGGGATCAACCGCAATGCTGCACACGCGGCCCGAAGTAAAGGCAGGCCCGATGGAGCGAAGTCGCAGCCCTGCGAAGGTCGGAGCCGACATTGGATCTGGCGGTCTACGCGGTTCTTCTTTCTTAGGCTCTTCTGTTGGCTTGGCTGCCGACTCTTGCGCGCCCTTGTCTTGAGGCTTCTTCGCGTCGTCTTGCGTCGCGTTGTCGGGCTTTTCCTCCGGGGTGAACGCGGATAACCCTGTGGGCATCAGGACCGCAATCAAACTTGCGACGAGAAGAATACGGATGATTCTCACGGCAGTCCTCCGATGAAGAGTGTTCGTAGTTCGGCCTTCAGGCGGAAGTTCGTAGTTCAGAGTTCAAGCTTCAGCTTGCTTCCACGGCTTTACCCGATCGAATCACGCAAGCTGAAGCTTGAACTCTGAACTACGAACGGGTCGGGCGCGCTAAGGCAGCCGCTCGAAACTGAACTCGACACCCGGACTGGCGACCGGCTTGAGCGTTAGCTTCTTGCCGTCGAGCTTGTACTCCCACTTAGTCGTCGTTCCCATTGAAGACGGGCCTGCCTGCGCGAGCTGTAACAAGCTGATCACGTTGCCCTGTACCTCGAAAGTGCCACAAGTGGCGGCAAGACCCTGGAACGCCGCGACAATCTTTTTCGCGCGCTCTTCCTGGGGCTCGCTTTGCTCCCAGGTCTGGCGTCCGACGCTCGCCTTAACGAACGCCATATACTTGCCGTGCACAACGATCATCCCTTTTGCTTCGGCTTCAGTCTGACCGCCTCCCTCAAACTTCAGGCTGACGAATTTGTACGCGCCCTCGAGCTTCGGATCGGCCGCGAATACGTTCACCGCCGAGACGAGAACAATCAAAAGAACAAGTGCTGCTTTGAGTTTCATCAGAATTCTCCTTGGTTATGAACTGTGAATCGAGTCGGGAATGATACCGTCTGGCGCGCGATTCTATCAAGGAGAGGATAGACCACGGATGAGGCGATCTGACGGATTTACGCGGATCTGATCCGTGCGAATCCGTCGCATCAGTGTCATCCGCGGTCCATTCCGCTAGAATGTCGCTCATGACAACAGAGACAGATAGAGTCGCGATCCTGGTCGATGACATGTTCTTCACCGCGAAGATCAACGCTGCGGCGGCGGAATGCGGACGACAGATCGAGCGAGTCAAGTCGCGCGAGCAACTCGAGGGGCTTGTCGCGAAGCCGCCGTCGCTGGTGATCATCGATCTCAACTCTGATCGTTTGGACCCTCTCGAAGTGATCCGGCTTCTCAAATCACATTCTGAGTTGAGCGCGGTGCCGGTTGTCAGCTTCGTTTCGCACGTTCAGACCGAGCTAATCCGGCAGGCTCAAGCCGCGGGCTGCGATTATGTGTTGCCTCGGTCGGCGTTCACGCAGATGCTTTTGGAGATCGTTTCCGGGAACCTTGGCGCTCTCAGTAGGCGCGCGTAGAAGTGATGACACCCAAGCCGGGATTCCGCGATGAGCTTTCCATTTTACCTTCCCCTCGGCCCGCTGCGGCTTCATCCGCATTTTGTTTTCGAAGCGCTCGCTTACTTTGTCGGCTACCGGGTCTACCTGAAGCAGCGGAAGAGTTCAGGCGATCATCTGAGTACCCGCGATAGGATGTGGATCGTAGCCGCTGCGATTTGTGGCGCTGCCATCGGCAGCAAGCTGCTTTATTGGCTAGGCGATCCTGCGCTGACTCTGCGACAGTGGAATGACTTGTTCTATCTGATGGCGGGCAAGACCATCGTTGGCGGCTTGATCGGGGGACTGATCGCCGTCGAGGCGACAAAGCGGCGGCTGGGCATCCTCAGGAGGACTGGAGACCTGTTTGCGATTCCGCTTTGTATGGGGATTGCAATTGGACGCGTCGGGTGTTTTCTATCGGGCTTGAGCGATGACACATACGGAATCGCGACCGGTCTGCCGTGGGGTATCGATTTTGGAGACGGCATCAGAAGACATCCCGTCCAGGTGTACGAGATCGTTTGGCTGTGCCTGATGGCAATATGGCTCGCGTGGCTTGCGAGAAAGCCGCATCGCGAAGGTGATCTGTTCAAGGGTTTCATGCTGGGCTATTTCGGATTCAGACTCGCGATTGATTTTCTGAAGCCCGGCCTCGCTCTTGCCGGGCTGACCTCGATTCAGTGGGCGTGCGTAATGATGTTGTTGTACTATTGCCGCGATCTTCCGTACCTGTTCGTGCGAAAGGAGGCGGCCACTCAATGACCGACCGCGTGCGGCCATATCTTTACTACGATGTAGCGGTTTCGATCTGCTCGATCTGCTATCGCAAGGTCGAAGGCAAGATCGTCTTCCAGGACGGCAACGTCTTCATGCTTAAGCGTTGCCCCGAGCACGGCGCCCAGCGAGTGTTGCTCGCCGACGATGTGGACTACTATCGCCGCTGCCGCGAAGTGTTCATCAAGCCGCCCGAGATGCCGAACGTCTACAACACGCCGGTGAAGTGGGGATGTCCGTACGACTGCGGACTGTGCACCGACCACGAACAGCACTCGTGTCTTTCGCTGATCGAGATAACCGACTACTGCAATCTGAAGTGCCCGATCTGCTATTCGGAGAGCGGTCCGTCGCGCCAGCAGTTCAGAAGTCTCGAGCAGATTGAGTTCATGCTGGACGCGGTAGTTCGCAACGAAGGTGAACCGGACGTCGTCCAGATTTCCGGAGGCGAACCGACTCTACACCCGGATTTTTTCGCGGTGTTGGATATGGCGAAGGCTCGGCCAATTCGCCACCTGATGGTCAACACCAACGGCGTGCGGATCGCTAACGATGAAGAGTTCACGGCTCGACTCGCCGGCTACATGCCGGGCTTCGAGTTGTACCTCCAGTTCGATTCGTTCGAGCGTGAAGCGTTGATGGAGCTGCGCGGCGCCGATCTGCGGCACGTCCGCGAGCAAGCTCTCGAGCGGCTTAATCGGCTCGGGATCTCAACCACGCTGGTGGTGACTCTGAAGAAGGGCCTGAACGACGCAGAGATCGGAAAGATCGTGGACTTCGCTTTGAAGCAGCCCTGCGTTCGGGGCGTGACGTTTCAGCCGATCCAAGCGGCGGGACGGCTCGAACAGTACGACCCAGCGACCGATCGGTTGACTCTCACTGAAGTGCGGCGAAGCATTCTGCAGCAGAGCGCTGTGTTCAGGCCGGAAGACATCATACCGGTCCCTTGTCATCCGGACAGTCTGGCGATGGCTTACGCATTGAAGCTAGGAGATCAGGTTGTCCCGCTGACTAGCCTGATTGACCCGCAAGTCCTGATCGGCGGACGCCGCAACACGATCGTTTACGAATACGATGACGACGTTCGCGATCACATCTTCAAGCTTTTCGCGACGAATCACTCTCCGCAATCAGGAGTGGCGAGTCTTCGCGAGCTGCTGTGTTGTCTGCCGATGGCCGAAGCTCCCGAGGGAATGGGCTACGAGAATCTGTTTCGAGTGATCATTATGGATTTCATAGATGCTTACTCGTTCGATGTCAGATCGGTGAAGAAGAGCTGCGTTCATATCGTTCATCCCGACGGGCGATTGATTCCGTTTGACACCTACAACCTGTTTTATCGCGACGGTCTCGAGCAGACACGGCTCGCACCGTTGCGGAAGCGTGCGGAGGCACTAAATGTCTGAAGAGGACTTGCCAGAAAAAGAAAGTGCGAAGCCCTTGATCCACGAGCCCGCGTCACGGGGCTCTGTCGGAAAAGGAATCGGTCTGGTCTTGCTGCTTCATCTACTGCAAATTCCAGCCGCAGCCATGATGGGCACAATCATCCTTCCTGTCATCTGCGTGACCCAGTTTGTCTACGTCCTCCCTGCGTACATCATCGCTCGCCGGAAGGGGCACGAGGACACGGCCAAGGGAATGACCATCGCAGCTTCGATAACTGCGTTGCTGAACTTCGCTTGCGCGGGAGTTGTGTTCTACAGCTTTGACTGGGCGGGAAGTTGAGCGAAACTCGCGCGGAGATCGCGCGCCGTTCGCATCCGAGATGCCTGGCTAGGCCTTTTGCGACTTCGACGTTGTAGCAGCGATTGCTCCGTAGAACTCAGGCCGGCGGTCCGCGAGCCGGTCTATCTCATAAGACCCGGCGACGTTGACAATCCTATTGTTGTTAGCTTCCTGAAGATCAACCTCGATGGTGAGCATTTCTTCGCCTTCGCGCGAAGCCTCCCCGAGCGTGTCGCCGTTGAAGTCCACAACTTTGCTTCTGCCGATGAACTCCCATCCGTGCTCGACGCCGCACCGATTCACCGCCGCGAAGTTGACGTGGTTCTCGCAAGCTCGACTGTTGATGATGAATTCTGCCGTCCGCCAAGCCCCAGTCGGCCAGTTGGTTGGCAAGACGATCAGCTCCGCGCCAAGGAGCTTCAGAGCGCGGGCGGCTTCGGGAAAGCTCGCGTCGTAGCAAATGTTGATTCCTACTCGCCCAAATGGAAGATCGAACACGCGGAATGGCTCGTCGCCGGGTGTCAGAAAGCGATCGACGCCGAGGAAAGGCAGATGAACTTTCCGATAACCGCCGATGATGCCGTTAGGACCGACAAGCATCGCAGCGTTGTAGAAGTTCGAGCCGTCCTTCTCGATGAAGCCGACAACAGCATGCGCGCCAGTCTCGCGACAGGCGTTGGCGATCGCTTCCGATGACGGGCTGTCAATCGGTTCAGCAAACGGCGCCGCTTCTTCGAGAGAATCGAAGCAGTAGCCGGTCAATGCGCATTCCGGAAGGATCACCAACTCGGCGCCGCTCTCGGCAGCCGTCCGCAGTCGCTCAACGATCTTGCGTCGATTTGCTTCGATGTCGCCGATCGCAACATCAATCTGAACGCAGGCTATCTTTGTCTTGGCCATAGTCCCTTAGCTTCGGCGCCACGGATCGAACACGTAAGCACAAGGTTGAATCGTCACGGCCTACTGCCTTCTGCCTACTGCCTTCTGCTATCTGTTCTGGCGGAGGCGTGTGGGAATCGAACCCACCCAGGCCGCCTCTCGGCGACCCGCAACGGGTTTGAAGCCCGCGAGAACCACCAGGCCCCCTGCGCCTCCGCCCGCAGTGAAACTAACAAGCGGTGCGCCATCGCGCAAGAAGGTGGTCGGTAGTCCGTAGTCCGTGGTCCGTAGTCCGTGGCTCTTTGGCGCTCGAGTAACAGGTGCGACACCACGGACTACGGACCACGGACTACGGACTACTGACAATCTTCATCTTCACCTTTTTTAAGAACCGTTCCATCTCCACCGGCGCGCGAACGTGGATGCCCTCCCCGATTTTCTCGAATCCATCGTGAGCTTCGACCGCAAACTTGATCGTGTGATCGCCAACCTCGATGACTTCCGCGCGCGTTGTCACCTTCGCTCCGACTGGCGTCGCCGCGAGGTGCTTCACATTCACCACGACTCCAACCGTAATCCAACCCTCCGGCAAGTAGTCTCTGATCGCCGCCTCAGCCGTTACTTCCAAGTGATAAATCATGATTGGGGTGCCGTACACTTCGGGCATGTGTTCGTGGAAGTGTGCCACGGTCATATCCCGGGTCACTTCGATTTCCTGAGTCGCCGTGGCTCCGATCGGTACGTTTGCCGTTGCCTTCATCGAATAACCTCGCTGGTGAGCTTGAAACCAAAGAGCCTCATTCTAGCCGGATCGGATCTGAAAGGCCACGTGATGGAAAGCGACACCTGGTGTAGCGAGAGTGCCACACGTAGCATTTCCCGAGTTGCTCGCGTGGCGGTTTTCTTGCAAAATCTTGCCGTTCTCACGCTTGATCCGGCGGCACGTCCATTGCCGAGTGATCCTATGGCAGGGTAGTTTAGTAGAGGTGGATTTGATTTGACTCGACAAACGACGCTCAAACGGGCGGTCTCAATCAGCGGCCACGGGCTTCACACCGGCGAGCCTTCACACATCACGCTCAACCCTGCGCCTGCTTACACTGGATACGTTTTCCGCCGCACTGATCTGAACAACTTCGAAATCCCCGCCGCTCCTCAGTTTGTAGCGCGGGTTAGCTATGCGACGACGCTGATGCGACAAGGCGTCATGATCGCCACCGTAGAGCATTTGCTTGCCGCGCTCGCCGGCAGCCAGGTCGACAACTGCATAATCGACGTCGATTCGCTCGAGGTGCCGATCGCGGATGGCAGCGCCGAGCCGTTCATCGAGATGATTGAGCATGCGGGAATCGCAGTGCTTGAGGCGCCGCGTCAGTTTCTGCGGGTGCTCAAGCGCGTCGAGGTTTCCCAAAACGATCGTCTTATGAGCATCAGCCCTTCCGAATCCTTTTCGATATCGTGCTTGATTGAGTTCCCTCATCCGATGATCGGCATTCAACGCCGCGAGATCGAATTGACCAACGGGCAATTTGCCAGCCAGGTTGCTCCGGCCCGCACCTTTGGCTTTCTCGATGAAGTCGAGGCGCTTCGCAACCTCGGTCTCGCTCGAGGGGGCTCGCTCGAAAACGCCATCGTGCTTACGCCGGAGGGCGGGATAATGAACCGTGAGGGGCTGCGGTTCGCCGACGAGTTTGTTCGCCACAAGATCATGGACATCATCGGCGATCTGGCGTTGTTTGGAATGCCGGTGCTTGGCCGCGTAGACGCCGAGCGCACCGGGCACGGCGTACACACGGCGCTGGTGTCTCGCGTGCTTCGAGATGATTCCGCGTGGGAAATCACCGACGCGCCTTTTCTCCAGAATGCAATACGGGCATAGTTGATCCGCCCGCCCTGGGAGCGCGGGCATCCTTGCCTGCCTCTTCTCCCGCGACGCACGGCAGGCAAGGATGCCTGCGCTCCCGGAAACCTCTCGCGTGTTGTCAACGCCTCCGCGCTCTGTGCTAACATCCCCTCTAACTGAGCGGTAGAGGGGATGGATAAATTCAGAATCATCGGCGGGCGGCCGCTTGAAGGCCGCGTTCAGATCAGCGGCGCCAAGAACTCGGCGCTGCCTTGCATGGCTGCTGCGCTGCTCACCGCGGAGACGGTCACGCTTCACAACCTTCCTTACGTTCGCGACATCATCACAATGCGGCGGCTACTCGAGGATCTCGGCTGCGAGATTCTTATGCCTGAATTGAGAACGCTCAAGATTTCGGGTGCGAAGGTCGAAGTCTTCGAAGCGCCTTACGAACTGGTCAAAACAATGCGAGCTTCGGTGCTGGCCCTGGGGCCTCTTCTTGCGCGATTCGGAGAGGCGCGCGTTTCTCTTCCAGGCGGGTGTGCCATAGGTCAGCGTCCCATCGATCTGCACCTGCGAGCCTTTCAGGAACTCGGCGCGACCATTGAGATTGAAGGGGGCGACGTTGTCGCGCGCTCGAAGCGGCTGCAAGGGCGCGAGCTTAACTTTGACACGATCACGGTCACAGGGACCGAGAACCTGATGATGGCCGCTGCGCTCGCCGAAGGCGAGACCGTGCTCAACAACGCCGCGTGCGAGCCTGAAATCGCCGATCTCGCCGAACTGCTCAACAAGATGGGCGCGCGCATCGAAGGCGCCGGGACCAGCTCCATCCGCATCGGCGGAGTCGAGGAGCTCGGCGGAGCGGAGCACACAATTATTCCTGATCGAATTGAGGCCGGGACCTTTGCAGTCGCCGCCGCAATGACCGGCGGAGAACTCGACATTGTGAATTGCGACCCTCAGCACATCGCTGCGGTTGTGGACAAACTTGGAGAAAACGGCGTGCGCATCGAGCGTCCGAACGCGTTTTCAATCCGCGTGAGCGCGGCCAATGGCATCGAGTCTTCCGATGTGACGACCGAGGCCTATCCCGGCTTCCCGACCGATATGCAGGCGCAATATATGGCTCTGATGACGCTGGCCGGCGGAGTCTCGGTGATCAGCGAAACCATATTCGAGAACCGATTCATGCACGTGTCTGAGCTTCTGCGAATGGGAGCGAGAATACGATTGAACGGCAGACAGGCGGTTGTGGAAGGCAATAGCGGATTGATGGGAGCGCAAGTCCAGGCGTCGGACCTGCGAGCCTCAGCTTCGCTGGTGTTGGCGGGGCTGGCGGCGAGCGGCGAGACGATTGTCGATCGCGTTTATCACATCGATCGGGGCTACGAAAAAATCGAAGAGAAGCTACGCTCGGTCGGCGCCCACATCGAGAGGGTTCGGGAATAGTCAGTAGTCCGTAGTCAGTAGTCCGTAGTCAGTAGTCCGTGGTCTGTCGCAACTGTTACTCGAGCGCGAAAGAGCTACTGACTACGGACCACGGACCACGGACTACGGACTTCTTTGCGATTAAGTTTGACTCGATTGCGCGCTTGGTTGATAATTGGCCTAAAGAAAAAACAACTATGGAAAACATGGAACAAAGCTGCATCTTTTGTAGCATCGTTGCCGGAGACCTTCCGGCGGAAGTTGTCTACCAGGACGAACAAGTTGTTGCTATCAAAGATGCCAATCCCCAGGCGCCTGTGCACGTGCTGTTGATCCCGCGTGAGCACAATCTCGAGTCTCTGAACGACGCTTCAAAGTTAGATCTGTCACTGATGGGACATCTGCTGTACACGGCCGCGAAGGTTGCGAACCAGATGGACATCGCCGAGAGCGGCTATCGAGTCGTCATCAATACCGGCGAGGCGGCTGGGCAAAGCGTCCCTCATCTTCACGTACACGTGCTTGGCGGCCGCCACCTGGCTTGGCCTCCCGGCTGATGGTTCTCCCATCCAGTGAACACGGGAACTACTCCGAGTCCCCGTGAAATATTGATCCACCATTCCGCCAACGCAAGACCTGCCAGCTATCTTCGAAGATTGACTCGTCACGAATCTGGTAGCCCGGGTCGCCGTCATGATCCCGGCGAGGATTTCCGCATTTGTCTCAGGATTGCTTTTGGGCCGCGGCACGCTCTTCCAGCCATTTCTTAAATGATTGTTGGCTTTCACCCGAGCGACGTCCAGCCAGAATGCCTGAGACGCTAAGATCTTCATCAAGGTCCCGCCAGTGTATCAGCGTACCATCGCCAGATATTTCTAGATTACTACGTTCCTCTGGAGTGCCATGCCACAAGCGAGCGTACCAGGCAATAGGCACCATCATCGTGCGACCGTCAACCAAGTCCACGATCAATGAATCTTCGTTGACACTGACGCTTTGAGCACGCGCCTCTTGCACTTCTGTTGGCATACGACACGCTGGCTATTTCGCTTCGATGATTTCAACTTTCTCAATTCGATCGCCGCGCGCTATTCGGTTCACTACATCCATGCCTTCCACAACCTGACCGAATACGGTGTAGCCTCCATCGAGGTGAGGCTGAGGCGAATGGGTGATGAAGAACTGACTTCCGCCGGTGTCTTTGCCCGAGAGCGCCATTCCAACCGTGCCTGTCTGGTATCTTCGAAGATTGATCTCGTCTCGAATCTGGTAGCCCGGGCCGCCGTTCTGATCGCCGCGAGGATCGCCGCCTTGAATCACGAAGTTCGGAACCACTCGCACAAACGCGAGGCCGTTATAGAAGCCGCTGCGAGCAAGATGGATAAAATTGTCGACCGTCATCGGAGCGTCCGACGCAAGTAACTCTATGCGGACGTCTCCCTTTTTCGTGTGAATCACGGCGATCGGATTCTTCCGAGCTTCAATCAGCTCGGCGAGGCGCCGCCAATAAGCGCGATCGTGGCCTGTTTCGACTTTGCCGACCTGCAGACGCCGGGTGACCACCTCGCTCGGCGAGGAGCGCAGTAGTTCCGCGGCTTTCAACCTCACGACGTAGTCTTCGTCGCGGGTGGGTTCAGATAGCACCTGAATGTTCATCGGGTGCTTGAGCTTGTGCGCCGCTTCGACGATTGCGATTCGCGCTTCGTTGATCTTGTCCGCGCGAGCCGCTTTGTACGCGTCGTAGAGCGCGGAAATCACACTATCCGACGAATCGCCGAGATCGCCGAGCAACGAAGCTGCCGTTTCGCGCACGAACACGTCGGAAGCCTTGAGTTGCTCCAACAGAATATCGCGTAGCCCTTCGGCCTTTGCTGCAGCCAACGCGCTCAAGATGGCAGGCACGGCGCGGCCATCCGGTTTGCCGTAGGTCTTGCCGGTAATGAGATCGAGCAAGAGTGCCTTTGCTCGATCGGTGGCTAGTTGTCCGAGACCCTGTGCATAGGACGCCATCGCTTTCCAGTCATCGCCAAGCAGCTTCGCCGAAGCGCTTGCATCGAAGAAGGCCGCCTCTCCAAACTTCGCGATCGCAATTTCCACTTCACCGTGAGCGCCGAGCTTTCCGTCCGCAACCCGAAACGCTCTGAGGAAGGGAAGCGCGCGCTCGTCTTTTAGGCTTCCAAGCGCGGCCGCTATCAAGAGAAGCAAGTTTTGCTGAGGCGGGACACCGAGCTTGTCGCGGTCGAACGAACGATAGCCCGCCATCAGCGAGTTGCCTGCCGCCAGCAGCGGATCAATTGCGCGCGCATCGCCGATCGCTCCGAGCGCAGTGATGGCGGCTGCGGTGACGCGCTCGTCTTTGTCGGCTAGCAGTCTAATCAATGGATCGACGGCCTGAACCGCCTTTGCGACTCCAAGCGCGCGAGCAGCTTGCGCTCGCACAAGAGCTTCCTTGTCGTCGAGCAAGGGCAACAGGCTGGGGACCGCGGAAGCAATGCCCTCGCGTATTCGCGCCAGCGCGTTGGCTGCCTGCCACCTCAAGTCCGCGTCGGCAGAACGAAGCTGTAACGCGATCGGCTCAACCGCCGAGGGTCGCTTGATTCGGAGCAACGCGGTAAGCGCCATTGACGCGATTAGCCTGGCTTCATCCGAAGCTGGGGTATTGGGGGGAGGCAGCAAACGCAAGATTGCGGCGGTGATTCCGCCGACGCCATAGTTGCCCAGCGCCTCGGCCGCCTCCTTGTTGGAAGCGATCTTCCCCAACGCCTCGATCGCCCGCGCGCGCACGACGGCTGAGGGTTCAATCGAAGCGTCGAGGCGCTCCAACAGCGCCGACACCGCGTGTTGATTTTGAATCTGACCAAGCGAGAACGCGGCCAATGCTCGCATTTCCGGGTCGCGATTCTCAGGGTTCCTATCGCTGGTCAGGATGTCGATCAGAGGCGCGAGCCCGCTGGGATAGCCTATTCGGCCAATGGCCAGAATGGCGCGCCGGCGCACACCCCCGTGCGGTGGAAGAAGCATCTCGATAAGTTCATTCGTGATAGTTCGCTCGTCTTCGTGCTGAATGATTTTCGGAATCAAGATGCGCTGCGTGCGATCGCGTTTCAGCGCCGGCTTACCGGGTGGGACGGTTGACGGAGGAAGCTGAGCGAATACGGGCGCGAGTATTAGAAGGGCAAGCGCCACGCTCAGAGTATGAGCTCTCATGGCAGTAGCATAGACTTTAGTCAGTGTGTTGTTCAACGGCATACTCAATGTCGGGTGCGCGTCACGTTTGCGCGAAAACCTGAGCTAAAAGCTCAATCCGGTTGTCTCTTCGCTACTTCTACGAGGTTGTCATAGAAGGTCGCTCCGGCGCCGATGTCGGTCAGCGCCTGGGAAACCGTCTGGTTCACGTTGGTGTGGCCTGGACTCAGCTTGTTCCACCAGATCGAAAGCGCAACCGCGACCCCGGGCTTCACCCGGTCCGTTATTCGAGCAACAAGCTGGCACTCGCCTCGATCGTTCCAGACGCGCACCGAGTCGCCGTCGTTGATCTTGCGGCGCGTAGCGTCTTCCGCGTTGAGCTGGATAAACGGCTCGCGTTCGCTTTTGAGAAAGGAATGCAGGTGTGAAAATGTCGTGTTCAAGAAGGAGTTCGCTGGCGGACTGAGAAGCTGCAACGGATAGCGCGCGGCAAGTTCCGGCGCGCTGTCAGGAGACTCGCGAGGCGGAATGAAAGCGGGAAGCGGATCGAGCCCCGCCCGCTCCAGCGCCTCGGAGTAGAACTCGCACTTGCCCGAAGGCGTAAGGAAGCCGCCATCCGCAAACGGCGCAAAGGTCTCCGGCAAATTCAAACGAGCCCATCCGTCGCGCTTTAATCGTTCGAGCGTGATTCCGCGTAGCGGCGCGTGGTCGGTTGCCAGCGCCTGGCTAATGATGTCCTCGTCCGTGTCGTCAAAGCACTCTTCGTCGAATCCCATCCGCCTGGCCAGCAACTGAAACACTTCCAAGTTGGGCTTTGCTTCGCCAATCGGTGCGATTGCCGGCTCATTGTAAACCAGATAATAGTGGCCGTACGGCTTGACCATGTCGCGATGCTCGAGCTGCGTCGTCGCCGGCAACAGGATGTCGGCGTAATCGGCGGTGTCAGTTTGAAACTGTTCATGCACGACGGTGAACAGGTCTTCACGGCGAAAGCCTTCCAGCACTTTCGACTGATCGGGGGCAATCGCCGCCGGGTTCGAGTTGTAAACGTAAATGGCCTTGACCGGCGGGCGAGCTTCGGTAAGCGCTTCGCCGAGTCGCGACATGTTGATCGTTCGTGGATTGCCGCGCGTCAGGTCCGGCCGTTGAAGCGCCTTTTCATCGAACGCGAACATCCCGCTGCTCGAAAGCAACACGCCGCCGCCTGAATCGCGCCACGAGCCAGTCAGCGCGGGGAGACAGGCAATCGTGCGCACCGCCATTCCTCCTCCGGCGTGACGCTGCAGACCGTAGTTGATCCTGATCACAGCAGGCCGCGTGGTTGCGTACTCACGAGCGAAACCAACGATCTCGTCTTCGCTCACTCCGCATATCCGGGCGGCGCGGGCGGGTGGAAACTCAGCAGCGCGGTGGCGCAGCTTCTCGAAGCCGATGGTATGACGCTCGATGTAGTCGCCGTCTTCGAGCCCTTCGCCGATGATGACATTCATCATGGCGAGAGCTAACGCCGCATCGGTTCCCGGCCGCACTTGTAGCAACTGATGGCAGTGATCCAGCGTGTGATTGCGATAAGGATCGATGCCGACGAGCTTCGCTCCGTTCGAGAGCGCTTCCTTGATCTGCGGCCAGAGGTGAATGTTGGACGAAAGAGTGTTTGTTCCCCACAACACGATCAAGCGCGCGAGATGAAAGTTTTCCATGTCCGTGCCGATCGTCGCGCCGACGGTGTAGCGCATCGCGTCACCGCCGGCGGCCGAGCATATTGTGCGGGCGAGCTTGCTTGCGCCCAGGCGATTAAAGAAGCGCCGGTCCATGCTGCCGCTGTTGACGATGCCCATCGTGCCGCCGTAGCTATAAGGCAGAATCGCTTCGGGCCCGTCGCTTGACGCCGCGATCTCGCCAAATCGACGAGCGATCGTCTCCAAGGCCTCCTCCCAGCTTATGCGCTCGAAGCGGCCTTCGCCCTTCGCCCCGGCTCGCCGCATCGGATAGAGCAAGCGATCCGGGTTATAGACACGTTCCAGGTAGCGGGCGACCTTTGTGCAGAGGAAGCCTTGAGTCGGGCGATGGTCCGGATCGCCGGAGACTCGTGTGGCGCGGCCGTCTTCAACTTCTACAAGCATCGCACAAGTGTCCGGGCAATCGTGCGGGCAAGCTGCGTGGATGATCTTAAGCTCTTGCATTGTTATTCGATCTCGCCACAAGAGAATAGACCACTGATGACGCTGATTCAACGGATGGACACGGATCTGATCCGCGAGAGGCCGTCGCATCTGTTCCCTCCGTGTTCCATTCGGCCGGTCGCCATAGTATCCTGCAACGCATGAAACTTTGGGGAGGCAGATTCAAGGGTGAAGCTGATGCCGAGTTTGCGCGGTTCAATTCATCGTTCACGTTTGACAGGCGCTTGATCGAAGCCGATGTCCAGGGAAGCCTGGCGTATGCCGAAGCGCTCGCAGCCGCCGGCGTTTTGGCCGAAGATGAAGCGCGCAGGATCGCTTGGGGCCTCAATGAGATTGTGCGTGCGGCCAGGGAAGATGTTGGGTACCTCGATAGCCGCGAGGCAGAAGACGTGCACAGCTTCGTCGAAGCCAAGCTGGTCACCGCGATCGGCGACGTGGGCGGTAAGCTACACACTGGACGCAGCCGCAACGATCAAGTTGCAACCGACCTGCGGCTATTTCTGCGCGGCGAGACCGATGCGATCGTCCAGATGATCAGGGATCTTCAAGGCGCTCTGGTCGAGCTGGCCGAAGCCAATCGCGATTGCGTGATCCCCGGCTATACCCACCTGCAGCGCGCGCAACCGATTCTGTTCGCTCACTACCTGCTGGCCTACTACGAAATGGCGAAGCGCGACCGTGCGCGCTTCGCCGAAGTTCGCGCGCGGGTGAATCGATTGCCGCTAGGATCGGGCGCGCTGGCGGGCACCGGCTTTGCGATTGATCGCGAACTGATAGCGAGAAGGCTCGGCTTTGACGGTCTGTGTGAAAACAGCGTGGACGCGGTGAGCGATCGAGACTTCGTGATTGAATTCATCGGCGCCGCGGCCATCGCGATGATGCACCTCAGCCGACTTGCCGAAGACTTTACTATCTACTCAACCGCCGAGTTTGGCTTCATCGAGCTTTCCGATGCGGTCTCGACGGGATCATCGTTGATGCCGCAAAAGAAGAACCCCGACTCGCTCGAGTTGATTCGCGGAAAAGCCGGCCGCGTGTTTGGTCACCACGTTGCGCTGCTTGCCACGATGAAGGGCTTGCCGCTCGCGTACAACAAAGACATGCAGGAAGACAAGGAAGCGCTGTTCGATACAATCGAGACGCTGCGAGGCTCACTCGGCGTGATGGCGACCGTGCTTCGAAACGTGAAAGTGGACTGCGAGAAAACACGGCAGGCCGCGTCGATTGGCTATTTGAACGCGACGGACCTAGCCGATTATCTTGTGCGAAAAGGCCTCGAGTTCCGCAAGGCTCACGAGCTTGTCGGCCAAGTCGTGATGCATGCGATAGAGCGCGGTAAGCCGCTCGAGGAGATCCCGACAGAAGAGTACCGTGAATTCTCGGCGGCGTTCGAGGATGATCTCTACGCTTCGCTGAGCTTGGAGTCGTCGCTTGCAGGCAAATCCGCGTTAGGCGGAACTTCACCCGAGCGAGTGAGCGAGGCGTTGGTTAAGGCTCGAAGCGACATAGACCACGGATGACGCGGGTTTGACGGATTCTCACGGATTTTTCTCATGACGGAGAATCGACACATGGCCGACGACACCGCTAAACCTTCCTGGAAACATCGCGGAGTGCGCATAGTTCACGCCGGCGAGCTCGACACTAACACGCCGCAGACGCCCGGGATGTATCGCGCTGCGGCGATAACTCACGCGCGAGCCGGCGCGACCAATCTCTGGGCGGGTACGGTCAGCATCCACCCAAACGCCAAGACCGGAGCCCATCATCACGGTGCGCTTGAAAGCGTCATCTACGTCGTCAAAGGCAAAGCGCGTATGCGTTGGGGCGATCATCTGGAGTTCACCGCTGAAGCCGGGCCGGGCGACTTCATCTACGTTCCGCCGTACGTTCCTCACCAGGAGATCAACGCCAGCACCGATGAGCCGCTCGAATGCGTCCTGGTGCGAAGCGGGCAAGAACCGATCGTCGTCAATCTTGATATCGCTTCCATCGAGCCTCCTGAGGAGGTCAGGTGGGTAGACGACACCCATCCGGCTGGCTAGGTTCAGAGTTCGACCTTCAGGTTGCTGGTACTCAAGCCCGCAAGCTGAAGCTTGAACTCTGAACATCCGAATGGGCGAAGCTCGAAGCGATCACTTATCCAGCGGCACCCCGACTACCGGCACGTCCCAGTGTCCAAGCAGAATCTCGAACCGGCGTTGCTCCTCGCGCTTGAAGGTTTCCTGATCAGGATAGAGCTGTTTGATGATCGGCTCCTCGCTGGCCTGGTCGGACGCAGCCGCCATGTTCTTGAAGACTATCGTCACCCGATAATCCCAACGCCCGTCCTCCGTCGCGTGATACCTGGGTGATGCAGCGGTCACGCTCAGGATGCGCCCAGTCTCGATTTGTTTCTTGAGTATCGGAAAGTGATTCTTCTTGAACAGCCGGATGAACTCATCGGCGTAGCCCCACTTCGCCTTGTAATAGTAGTCCGCGACGAAAGGCTCCTCTTTGGTTGCTTGCGGTGTCCATGCCGCCGCTGCGCACGTAAAGACCATTAGAGTTAGAACCAGCATCGCCGCCGGTCGAATAGCTTTGGTCATAACGGTTCCTCCAGGATCTAGTGTTGGTTCAGAGTTCCGAGTTCAGGGTTCCGAGTTCAGGGTTCACGGTTCAGGGTTTCTGGTTTCTGGTTTCTTCTAGTCTGGTTTGGATTTCGAGCCTAGGTACTACCCAATAACTCAAGCGCGATGCTGACCCGTAAAGGAACCCGAAACGAAACCAGAAACTAGAAACTAGAAACCAGAAACCCTGAACTCGGAACCCGGAACCCTGAACTCACTCCGTGATCATCGTGCCGGCGCCTTCGTCGGTGAACACTTCGCGCAGAAGCGCGTTGCGCCGCGAGCCGTTGATTATGTGAGCGCTTCGCACTCCGCGGCGAATGATGTGGGCGATGGCTGCGATCTTCGGCAGCATGCCTGATGACACGACCCGTTCCTGCACCAGCCGCTCAGCTTCTTCGGCCGACAAGCGCGAGATTCTGGATGAAGGGTCGTCGCGGTCGCGCAATACCCCATCGACGTCCGTCAGCAGGATGAGCTTCTCGGCGTGAAGGTGAACCGCGATCTCTGCCGCGATCGTGTCTGCGTTGATGTTGTAGATGTTGCCCTGCTCGTCGGATCCAAGCGACGAAATAACCGGCACGTAACCGTTTTCGAGCAGCAGCCGGAGCAAGCGAACATTGATTTCGACTATATCGCCAACATGCCCAAAGTCGATCGTCTCAACTTCGCCTGTTTCCTGGTTCAGCACTTTTTGAATCTCGCGCCGCCGAGCGTGGATGATGCTTCCGTCAACACCCGATAGCCCAACCGTCTCACAACCCGAACGCCGCAAGGCCGACACTACGTCCATGTTGATCTGGCCGGCGAACACCATCTTGGCGACCTCGAGCGTTTCGGTGTCGGTGACGCGTCTGCCGTTGACGATGCGCTGAGCGATGCCGAGCCGCTCGGCGATCGCGGTGAGCTGCTTGCCACCGCCGTGAATGACAGCAAGATGGATCCCTACCTGTTGGCAGAGAGTGATCTCTTCAGCAAGCGAGTTGAGCTGGTCTTGATCTTCGGTGACTTTACCCGAGAGCTTGACGACGAAAATGTTGTTCTTGAATCGCTGAATGTAAGGCAGCGCTTCGCGGAGTAGATCGAGTCTTTCGTTAATCATGGCTAAAAAACGGTTCCGGGTTTAGGGTTCCGGGTTCCGGGTTCAGAGTTCCGGGTTCAGAGTTCCGGGTTCAGAGTTCCGGGTTCAGAGTTCAAGCTTTAGCTTGCCCGGTTCCGTGTTGAGCGGTTCAGCCTTATCATCTCTTTGCAAGCTGAAGCTCGAACTCTGAACTCGGAACCCTGAACCCGGAACTAAATTATCGACGCCAGCACCGCCTTCTGCACGTGCAAGCGATTCTCGGCTTCGTCGATTGCCGCGTTCTGTGGGCCGTCCAATACCCCGTCAGTCACGATGACGTTCCGCCTCACCGGAAGACAATGCATGAACCAGCCGCTATCGGTCGAGTGCATAACTTCTTCGTCGATGCGCCAGTGTTTGTATTGCTGCCGAAGCTTGATGTCTTCCTCGGCGCGGCCGTAAAACTGTTTTCCACCCCAGCTCTTCGCGTAGACGACCCGCGCTCCGCGACAGGCTTCGCGCTGGTCGCGTGAAAACTGCACGCGCCCACCGCTGGACTTCGCCCCCGCTTCAATCTCAGCGATCGCTTCATCGCCGAGGTCGTATTCCGGAGGGCAGGCGATCGTCAAATCGAGACCGAGCTGAGCCGCAATCAACGCGAACGAATTCGGCACCGCCATCGGCAGCGGCTTCGGGTGATAAGCCCACGAAAGCACCACGCGCTGATGTGACAGAGTCCCAAGTTTTTCACGAATGGTCATGGCGTCGGCCAGCGCCTGAAACGGGTGATGCCGGGCCGATTCAAGATTGAAAACCGGGACATCACTGTGCTCGGCGAAACCTCGCACGACCGGATCAGTCATCTCGTCGTCGTAATTCTTCATCTCCGGGAACGCTCGCACGCCGATCGCCGCCGCGTAGCGCGACAGCACTCGCGCGGCCTCTTTGATGTGCTCGGTTTTGTCACCATCCATCACTACCGATTCGCGGTGCTCCAGACTCCACGTGCCCGTGCCCACGTCCAGGGTCACGGCGTTGCCGCCTAGCTCATAGACCGCTATCTCCATTGAGGCGCGAGTGCGAAGGGAGGGATTGAAAAACACGAGCGCGACACTCTTGCCCTGAAGCGGCCGCTCGCGATAGTCGCCGGCTTTGATCTTCGCCGCGAGATCGATGAGCGAGGTCAACTCATCCGCCGTGAAATCAGCGGTGCTCAGAAAGTCTTTTCCTCTGATATCCATAGTCCGACAGCTCATCGACCACGGAGTGGGCGGATTGGACGGATTCACACCGATCAGATCCGTGAGAATCCGTCCGATCCGTTTCATCCGTGGTCTATTTGGCCCAGCTCATCCAAAAACAAATCAATCTCAGCCCGTCGCAGCGTGAGCGGGGGCAGCAGCCTCAACACGCTCGGATCGTCCGACAGCCCAGTGATTATCTTCTTCTCCAACAGCACCTGCTGAACGGACTTCGCGGTTGCGCCTGGGAACTTGATCCCAATCAAGTACCCGAGCCCCCGCACTTCTTCAATCGTGGATAGTGTCTCGAGCTCACCAAACAAGTACTCAGAATTCTCGCGCACGTTTTCGAGCAGCCGCTCATCGCGGATCACATCGATTGTCGCTTCGAGAGCGGCGCTCGCCAGCGGCCCCCCGCCGAAGGTTGTTCCAAGATCGCCGGTCCTTATCTCGCCGGCAATCGCATCGGTCATCAACACCGCGCCCATCGGCACTCCGCTAGCAATGCCTTTGGCGAGCGTGACCAGGTCGGGGACGACAGCGAAGCGTCCGGCGAAAAAAAACTCGCCCGTCCGGCCCATTCCTGTTTGCACTTCATCGTAGATCAGCATCGCGCCCGCCTGATCGCACATCTCGCGGAGAGCTTGATAGAACTCCGCTTCAGCCATCCGCACGCCGCCCATCGATTGAATAGGCTCGAGGATGACCGCCGCTGTCTCTTCGTCCAACAGGGTTTCGACCGACGCGACGTTGCCGAAGTCGGCGTAAACGTGGCCTTCAAGCAGAGGCGACACGTTCTCGCGATACTTCGCAAGACCGGTGGCCGAGAGCGACCCCGGCGTGCGTCCGTGGAACCCGCCTTCAAATGAAATGATTTTAGTGCGGCCGGTGAGCATGCGCGCGATCTTCATCGCGTTCTCGTTGGCCTCGGTGCCCGAGTTGACGAAGAACGTTTTGGTGAGTGGCTCGGGCGCGGCTTCGATGAGCTTCTTCGCCGCCCGCGCACGCGCGTCGTTGTAGACGAGGTTCGAATAGAAGATCAACCGCGCAGCCTGATCGGCGATCGCCTGAACGATGCGCGGATGAGAGTGCCCGGTTGAGACAACCGCGTGCCCGCCGTAAAGATCCAGATAGCGCTCACCGGTTGAGGTGTAAACCCAAACGTCTTGGCCGCGCTCGATGACGAACGGAAACTTCTTATAGGTCGCGACCTGATAGTGCTCTTCTATGTCGATCAGGTTCTCTGGCTGTGGTTGAGTCGTCAATTCCCTTCTCCTTGGCTCCCGGCAATGCTAGTTCTCGCCTTGGGCGGTCTATGCTTAGTCGGTATCGACACCGCCGATCGAGCGCCGAACCGGGTAGTCTGCGACGATCGCCCGGCCGTCGCTAAGCGCTCGCACTGAATGCAAAGTGTCCGGCGGCACGATGGCCACACAGCCGGCCTATCGAAGAGCATCACGTTGCAGTTCTTCAATCAGAGGTTTTGGATCCTTGCCCGACCGGATTTCGCGCCATATCGCGAGCAGTTTGTCTTTGTGGCGTTAGAAGATCGGATCTAATGGCCGTATCGTATCTGCGGTACTTACGTGCGAGCGATTTAGGCATGATCCTTTCTCCTGTTTCAATAGAAAAGCTTGCTACGTGTCGTTCTCCACCGTAATCGGCGTGTACGTGAGGTTTTTGGTGCTGCTCTTTTAGACAAATGACAAGAGTCACCTGATTGTTGAGTTGTAGGACAGGGGCACTAGCGTCTGCGGACGAAATCACATTCGCACTTCGAATCGGATCCGTTCGATCCAACGCCACGTCGTCCTGCGACTCTATGAGGACGGTATCTCCGTTTTCGAATATCACTCTAAAGGCAGTCACTTCCTCGATACAAAGAGCTCTCTGCATCTCGGCCAGTCTCTCTCTCAACGTGCTCATCTTGTACCTCAGAACCTGACGATTATTGCCTTCCTCCGACAGCGGCCTAGGCAGGAACGAGTCTCGTTTCTCTGCGGAAACGCTTCACGAGCGGGTTTGGGTGCGACTGCCATGAGCTGCGACATCCTCCCAGGGATTGATTCTTGCCAATTCATCTTTCAAAACCCTTTCGGCAACTTCCGTGTCGTATGCGGCCTGGGCACGCAGCCAGTAGCCGTTAGATAGGCCGAGGAACCGGCACAGTCGCAAATCGGTGTCCGCCGTAATAGTACGTTTGCCGGCCACAATCTCGCCGATGCGCTGCGCCGGCACGCCGATCTCCTTCGCCAGCCGGTACTGACTGATCCCCATCGGCCTCAGAAACTCCTCCAGCAACAGTTCGCCGGGCGTTATGGGCTTGAGTATTCGCATAGTCATCTCCGTCAGTGATAGTCCACGATTTCGACATCTTCAGCTCCAGCCTCGGTCCAGCGGAAGCACACGCGAAACTGATCGTTAACGCGAATGCTGTACTGCCCCGAACGATCACCCTTCAGTGCTTCCAGCCGATTGCCGGGCGGCACCCGAAGATCGCTTAACTTACTCGCGATCTCCAACTGCCGCAGCTTGCGGCGTGCGACGGCCGCTATGCTCACGAAGCGCTTGACCCGGTTGCCCTTCGAGAGCGCTAGCGTGTCGCGACACTTGAAAGACTTGACCACGTGCCTTGATGGTAACGCCGGCCGTGATTACCGTCAAAGGTCGCTCCTGCCGGCTTCGTTATGAACCGAGAAGCCGGGAGGGCGGCGGGCGTGCGCGCCCACACTATGGATTGCTCCCGGGCAGCACCAAGCCCGTCCGCTCGCCGAAACCAAACGTCAAATTCATATTCTGCACGGCCTGTCCCGCCGCGCCTTTCACCAGATTGTCGAGCGCGACGAACACGATTATGGTGTCGCCGCTTGCGGCCCACCCGATGTCTACGAAGTTAGTGTTCTTCACCCAGTTGATGTCCGGCGAGCCGTCAACCAGTCGGATGAAGAACTCATTGCCGTAGAACTCTCGAAATAAGTTCCCGACTTCGTCACGCGTCATCGACTTAGTCGGAGTCACGTAGATCGATGCGAAGATCCCGCGCACCACAGGAATCGAGTGAACCTGAAATACCAGATCGCATTCGGATGACCACTTCGAGTTCACACAGGCGAGCAACTGTTCTACTTCAGGCTGGTGCTGATGCTCGAATGTCTTGTAGGCGTAGAGGCTGTTCGCTCGCTTCGGATGATGAGTGTTGGCCGCTGCTTTCGCCCCCGAGCCCGACGAACCGGTTTTCATATCGGCAATCACTTTGCCAGTTGCGAGTCCAGACGCGACCAACGGGTAGAGCCCCAGTTCGAGCGCGGTGGCGAAGCACCCGGGATTCGCGATGCGTGTTGCTTCCTTGATTTGATTGCGATTCACTTCGGTCAAACCGTATACGAACTCGCGCTGCGTCTGCATCGCAGTGTGCTCGCGTCCGTAGAACTGTTTGAACTTTGCTTCATCGTTCAATCTGAAATCGCCCGAGAGATCGATTGCCTTTAGAGAGCGGGGAAGCGAGGGAACGATCTCCATCGCCTGGCCGTGTGGCAAACCGAGAAAGACGCAATCGAGTCCGTCGAGGGCGCCAGGATCGGGCATGGCGGCGAACTTGAGATCGGTGAGCTTCGCAAGGTTCGGATGCACCGCGTCGACTCGCTTGCCGGCGTGCTCGTTAGCGGTGACCAGCGTCAGTTCGACCTCTGGATGAAACAGCAAAATGCGAAGCAACTCGCTTCCGCCGTAGCCCGATCCTCCGAGTATGCCTGCCTTGATCAAATGCTCTCCTCTCTCTTTTGTTCGCCTCTTGCGTCTTTGCGGGGGCTTTGCGAAACCCAACATTCGAATCGCTTGTTTCGCGCAAAGACGCAAAGCCCACACAAAGACGCAAAGAGAATTACCTCTGAGCCCACTCTGCTAGTTTTGTCTTGATCAAATCAGCGAGATGCTCTCCGCCATTGACCGCGTTCGCCGCGTCCAGACCAAGCTCGCGCTTTACGTAGTCCGTGCCCATCTGCGAGTCAGCCACCGGACCCGAGATCACATCGATCTTGACGCCGTGACTGGCCAACAACTCACGACCGCCCCACGCGCCTACGAAGTCGCCCGCGCAAAAGACAAGCGCTGCAGTCGCGTCCATCAGCTCCTGATCCTTGAAGATCGTCTCGACGCCGTAGCCGCCCAGGATTCCGTCGCCAAGCTCGATCACTATGCAATCGGGCGCGGTCTCGGCGAGCTTCGATATCACGCCCTTCGCCATCGGCGCCAGATTCGCGAGCCCGACCGTCGATGGAAGACCGCAGTCCAGAAAACTCATCGTCTTGATCGCTCCGTGGTCCTCCATATTCAACGTGTCACGCAGGCAAGCTACTCCGGCGAGCTTTGCGGCTGCGACGCGGCGGCCCTCGCGCGTGAGGTGCTTGATGATCTCGGTCGCGGCGTAGGTCTTGCCCGAGTTCATACAGGTGCCCGCCACCAGCACGAGTGGCACCGTGTACTCTAGCGTATCGCGCGGCGCGATGGCGCCTTCGGCGATGTTGAGGACGCGCCCGTCGCTTACCGGCATGCCTATCACTTCGACTTCGATTGCGTTGCTCAAGCTGTGATGATGACCCACGCACCGGCCGATCAACCCGCCAAGGTTGAGCAAATGCAATCGATCACCGGCCTGAACAGTTTCGGGAACGTCGCCGACAAACCCCTTCAGGGCGCGCCGATAGCCGAGCACTCCGGCGATGATGTCGCCGGGGTTGATCTTCGCCATTCGCCCGGTCACCAGCTCGAGCGTGTTATAGGTCGCGTTGTCGGTGAGCGTGCGGACGACGACTACGTTGCCGGCGCGCGCTTCACAACGAATGGTTATTTCGAGCTCGTGATCGAGACCGAGATTCACTGTTGACGACGCGATCTTATCGACACGCACTAATCGCAGGTCAGCGTCCTGCTCAGTGGCGATCACGTTTTCTTCAATCGTTCGACTCATCATGCTTAGCTCCTATTCAACGTCAGACTGAAGCGAGACCTCAATCAAAACTGCCCAGCGATCCTCAATCTTCTATCTTCGATCCTCGTTTCTCCTCTGCCATCTTTCTCATCCTCAGCCGCAGCGCGTTCAGCTTGATGAAGCCTTCCGCATCGCGCTGGTTGTACACCGTGTCGTGCTCGAACGTTGCGTACGCTTCTGAATAGAGCGAACACGGAGAGCGGCGCCCGACGACTGTGCAGTTGCCCTTGTACAGCTTCAGCCGCGCAGTGCCGCGGACGTTCTTCTGGGTTTCATCGACCAACGCGCGAATGGCTTCAAACTCGGGCGTGTACCAGAAACCGTAGTAGATCATTTCGGCCACTCGAGCGTTTAGCGAATCTTTCAAGTGCGCGACTTCGCGGTCGAGCGTGAGTGATTCGACCGCGCGATGCGCCGCGTGCAGAAGCGTCATGCCCGGCGTTTCATACACACCCCGCGATTTCATTCCGACGAATCGATTCTCAACCAGATCGACTCGGCCGATTCCGTGCTCTCCTCCCAATCGGTTCAACCGGTCGAGAAGCGAAGCCGGCGATAGAATCTCGCCATCAACGGCGACCGGCACGCCCGACTCAAAATCGATCTCGACGTATGCCGGCTTATCAGGCGCGTCCTCCGGCGACCGGGTGAGGATGAATATTGAGGCCGGCGGTTCAGCCCACGGGTCTTCGAGTATCCCGCCCTCGTAGCTTATGTGCATGAGGTTGCGATCCATCGAGTAAGGCTTCTCTTTCGTCGCCGTTATCGGGATCTTGTGTTGCTGTGCGTAAGCGATCAGGTCCGAGCGCGATTTGAACGGCCACTCGCGCCAGGGGGCGATCACTCGAATGTGCGGATCGAGCGCGTAGTAAGTGAGTTCGAACCGGACCTGATCGTTTCCTTTTCCAGTCGCCCCGTGCGCGACCGCGCGAGCGCCTTCTTGTTGCGCGATCTCGATTTGCTTCTTGGCGATAAGCGGCCGCGCCAGCGACGTCCCGAGCAGATAAACGCCCTCATAGACGGCGTTGGCCTTGAGAGCGGTAAACACAAAATCGCGCACGAACTCTTCGCGCAAGTCCTCGACGTAGAGCTTCGACGCGCCGGTCGCGAGTGCTTTCTCTTCAAGACCGCCGAGCTCCTGGGCTTGACCAACGTCGGCCGCGAAACAGATGACTTCGCAATCATAAGTTTCTTTCAGCCACCGCAGGATCACAGAAGTATCGAGCCCTCCCGAATAAGCGAGCACGATCTTGCCGATGTGTTCCGTTCCAGTTTGCATCAATCAGTTCTCCAAATTCATCGCGGCCACAGGGCGTTAACCCCCGAACGCGCCGCGCGCTTATTGACTGCGCGCGATCGCGGACGAGAATCCGCGAAGAGCTTAACGATCTTCTTCATGGCAAGCCGCTGAGCCGCAACGTTCTTGACTGCGATCAGAATCGTGTCGTCGCCCGCTACCGTACCGACTATCTCGTCGATGTTCGCGCGGTCGATGGTGAGCGCCGCCGGTTGAGCGAGTCCGACTTCGGTTTTCACCACGATGATGTTGTCGCCGGCGGTGTCAATCTCGGTGACCGGGCCGCCGGCCTTCACAGCGTCCTCCGGGGCAATGTAATGGCCGTCAAGCTTCGTGAGTCCGAGCTTTACTATGTCGCGCGAGATGCTTGACTGCGTGGCCGCAAAGCCGCGCCGCGACAAGTGCGCGGCGAGTTCTTGCTGAGTGGCCACCGGCCTGGCGCTTATGATCTCGAGTATCTTCTGATGCCGGGTTCCCTTTGCGGTCTTATGCATTGCTCGCCTCACTATGCGCATATTATGCGAATAGGATGCATAAACTAGCACAAAGGTTTAGAAATGGTCAAACTGGTTTTGTGGTCCGGCGCCCGGTCGACGTCTTGAGTTGGTTGTTTGAGGAGTCCAATTGATCCTGGCCGCATGGGCAAAAAGAAGACCGGCCCCCGTTATGCTACCAAGCGTGTCGAGGGCGATGTTCTGCCGGTGCAAAAGGGTGGTTTGAAGCGAGTTGCCCTACGGCAGTGATTCCGCTATTGCTGCTTTGCGAGTTGGCAGGTCAACGTGTGCTTCCTGCTGCCTTCGATGTTGACGGTCTCGCTGTGGTCGATGTAGTCCGGTTTTTTCCTTACTATCACGGGGTGAGGCCCTTCGACAAGCACGAAGGTCTTGCCGGAGTAGTCTACAAACTTACCGTCAATCAAGACCTCCGCCTGCTCTGGTAGGGATTCGACCTTCAGTTGCCCGTACTTATTGCGGGTCGTCGGCACATAGTCCGGCTTGTTACCGAGCTGATACTCCCACGAGACGAAAATATCTGGCAATTCATCGGCAGTTATGATCCCGTTCAAGTAAATCGGTACCAGCTTGTGTCCGGCGACGCTTATTTTCCCGCGGGCATACCATCTTGCGTGGATGCTTTCGGCAGAAAGAAAGTCCACAACGAAGGAGGCTTTGGCACCTATGGTCAGCTCAACCTTGTTCGATGCCTCCCACTTTTCAACCGATGAAACAAGGTCGGGGCGATTAATGTTCCGGAGTACGTACATTCTCGTGTTCTGTGTCATCGAGGAAATTAGGGGCTCTACGTCGCTTGCACCTATTCCCTGCGCCCCGCGCTTCATTGGCCCTTCGGCGCCGATGCCCTGAGCGCTCGTTTCCTGAGCCGCCAGGAATACAGTAGCCATCGTCAAGAGGACGCACCAAGATTCTCGGATACTAACTCTCATTTGTGATTACCTCCTTGTTTGCATTTGCGGGCGGACCCTGATTGATCGGGGGAGTAGTTTCAAGCAAGGCAAAGATGACAAAAAATATCACGGACAGCCAAAGACAATAGTACTGAAAGCGCCGGGGTATCTCGATTAGTGCGTTGGAAGGGTCGTAAAAACTATTCGACAGCATCTCTACCATTTTAAAGTATAGAATGTAACCAAAGTATATTGAAAACACCGCAAAGACACTGCACACGGCCATAGTCATTCGTCGCCCACGCGACTGAACTCTAAACGGCTCGTCTTTCTTAAGAAGGAGCGCTCCAACGCCGCCAATAACTAAGGTTGCCAAAGAAGTCATCAGCTTGTTCATTTCAATAATTATCTCGGAGGACCGCTTTTGTAATTCATTGAGAGTCTCGATTGCGACCCCGGGTTCCGGCTTGGGATTGAAGCAAATTTCAGCAACGATCCAACCGAGAATGACCAACGAGACAAACAAGACCGTTGGCAACCAATGAGGTGTTTTAGTCATCATGTTTCCTCTTCCGAAGCCCAGAGCCGCGCCCGCTTACCTCTCTCATTACCCCATGACGGAAAATGTCGGGAGAATAATGCAAATTCCTTCTCGTTGATTTAGGATGCCGAACCGCTATATTTCTTAGGCTGGCGAACCGGAGCGATTAGGTGGTGGCCAGTGACCATACGATTCGCAAGCTTGCCGCGGAAGCGGCTAAATTCGACAGACGCTGAGGTTGTTGTTTATGAGCAGGCGGAGTACCTGCGAGGCTTGCTCGTGGGGGTTGAAGAGTGGTAGCTCGCGAAGCCGGCCGCGTCGGGCAAGATGTCGTTGAAACAAAAGGCCGCGCATCTTGCGCACACCAACGAGATGTTGGCCGAGCGCGTCGAGCAAATGCTGGAGTTGGACGAACCACCGATCAAGGTGATCGACGCGGCGCTCGAAGACCTGCAGTCATATAAGGCCGCCGATCTGGAGAAGGTCAAGGAGGAGTCTTCATGCGGCGGCGAGCGATTGATCGAAAAGCTCGGCAAGTTGTATCCGCAAGACTGGGAGAGGCGCGGGTCTCATCCCGAATTTCACAACTACAACATGCAGATGACCGTCGAGCACCTGCTGCTGCACGAGGCCCATCAACTGTATGGCATGGAGCAGTTGCGCGCCGCGCCCGAGATCGATGGGACCAGCGCTGAGTGTTACTTACGGTGGTATAGCCTGATTGTTGGTTCTCGTTCGAGTAGAGGACGCTTTCCCGACTGACAACGACGCGACGGTTCAGACGTGAGCCTGACGCCTAGTAGCCCTTTTCGCGGAAAACCAGCAAGTACAGACCGGCGCCGATGATCGGGAACAGGAGTATAAGAATCATCAACACAACCTTGGTGGTCGTGTCGCGGTTCGAATTCACCACGTCGTTCAACGCAAATATGTCCAGGATGATGGCTGCGATTCCAAGAAGCGAAAACATGATTTCTATTGTCCTCCTGTTGGGTTGTCGCTCTAGGTTACGAGCCGGTCAAATCGAAAGTTCGACAATAAGCCGCCCTCACTTTACGCTACAAGAGTGGATCATCGGGCTATTGAGGCTTCTTCTTCTCGACGGGCCGAAGCTTTTCGAGTAGCTGAAACGATTCGTTGGCGATCAAGCTCCCGAAGCTTGGACCGAACAGCGAGATCGTCGACTCGTAGGTCTTATGACGATATTCGTCTTCGGTGATGATGTAGCCAAGCGCGTCGTTGGTCAGCCCGAGCAAAAAGGTTTTCTCGAAGCCAAGCATCTTGCCGCGCTCCTTGACCTGAAAATTCAGAATGCTGCCAAGCTCGCCTGGGATCGTCACGAATGCGATGCGGCCCGCGAACGAGATTGCGCTGATCTCCGACTCATAGCTGGACGGGTAGGTCATCGTGGGCGGGAAGACCGAAGTCGGCACGATCTTCAGCGTCAACGGTGTTCGAGCGAGTTTGATATCGATTGCGTCCTGCGGCTTGATCATGAGCACGATCTTGAACGCTTCGGTCGCCAGGATCGTGCCGACGTTTTCCGCGCGCTGCCAGCCGTCATCGCCTTGAAACGCGTGCGGAGCGATCGTCCCCTGCGCGCCGTTTGCGAAGATCGCTACGGCGTCGCCCCCAATCATTCGCTCGAGCGCGTTTCTGGCGTAGCCGACGAAATCAGCCGAGAAAGTCATGTTCTCCGGGCCCAACACAGTCGGGTGAGCGGCGAAGTTCATCAGCACCGCCATTGGGTTTCCGGTCGCCGCCGAGTCGATTCGAATCACGCCGACCTCGGGATCGACCGGACCATTTGGCGGCCAGCTCGACCTGAAGCGAGAGATGCCTCGCGCCTCGCCCGCCCCAAAAGCTATGCGGGCGGGCCTAAGAGTCTTGTTCGCGGAGATGATCGCTTCAGCGGTTCGTTGTTCGTAGAACCCGCGAATCTTTGGATCGAACTTGCCTGCAAGCACATTTGCGAGCAACGGCAACATCTCCATGAAAGCTCCGCCCCCGGAGTGCGTGTGCGACGACATCACGAAGATGTGATCGGGAAGAATCTGGGTGGCAGCCGAGGCTATGCCCCGGATGCGTTCGACCATGCCGTGATCGAAGCCCAGATGATCGACGCTGACGAAAGCGAGCTTCTCGACACCGTTGTCGATGATCAGGGCACGTGCTTCGGTGGGATCGTGCATGCCGGTTGAAGGCTGGGCTCGCCGCGCGCCGTAACCCGCCAGCGGAGTGCCGACCGGAGGCGTGATGTCCGATTTCGCGGCGCCTGCCATCAGCTTGCCCTGCGCGCTTGCGGTCAGCGCAAGGCATAAGAGCAGAAGAATATTAGCGATCGAGATTGTGAGATTTCGTTTCATGAAGTAATTGTGCCGCCGCCATCCACGACAAACGTGTGACCGGTGATATAGCCGGAGGCCGGCGCCGCTAAGAAAACCGCTACGCCTTTTAACTCGCCTTCCGCCCCGACTCGGCCCATCGGGACCCCGGCTTCGATCATGGGTTGTGCGACTTCCAAGACTCTTTCCGTCATTCGCGAAGGAAAGAATCCCGGCGCGATGGCATTGACTCGAATACCTCGCCGGGCCCACTTCGCGGCGAATTCGCGGGTCATCGCGATCAATCCACCCTTGGCCGCGACGTAGCCGATTATATGCTGGCCGTTCTCCATCGAGCCCCTGAGTCCGGCTATGGACGCGACATTGATGATGTTGCCGGTGCGGCGCTTGAGCATTTCGCGCCCAACACGTTGAGAGAAAAGAAAAGCGCCGGTCAGATTGGTCTGGAGCACCATGTTCCACTTCTCGAGCGAATGGTCTTCGATGGGCTCTCCCCAGGTCACGCCGGCGTTGTTGACGAGAATGTCGATTTGACCATAGATCTCGATGGTCCGATCGACTGAGGCCTGAACATCGGCGACCTTCGACACATCGCACAGCGCGCCTTCGCACCTGAAGCCGCGACTGCGAAATTCTTCGACGGTTGGTGTCAACCATTGCTCGCGGCGCGCCAGCAGCATTAGCGAGGCCCCGGCTTCGGCAAGACCTTCCGCCATTTCCTTCCCGAGTCCGCGTGAACCGCCCGTTACCAGCGCGACCTTTCCCGAGAGATCAAATAGTTCTTTCAACGTTGGCAAGTATCGAGTCTCCTTCCTTAGTTCCCTGGGAGCGCAGGCATCATTTCCTGTTTGGGCCTGCCTGGCATTGCGCGAGAAGAGGCAGGCAGGGATGCCTGCGCTCCCAGAGCTAGCCCGGCCGCACATCCGTCGGAGTAGGATCCTTCTCCCTGGCTTTAGCCTCATCCCATAGTGCGTCCATCTCGATGTGATCTGAGTCTGCCGGTTTGCGGCCCTGCTCTCGAAGCTTGTCTTCGATATAACGGAATCGTCGCCGGAATTTTCTGTTCGAACCCTTTAGCGCACTTTCGGGATCGATGCCGAGGAGTCGCGCGACATTCACCGCTACGAAGAGCAAGTCCCCGACCTCGCCGGCGATCTCCTGATGAGTCGGGTGCTCGTCGGCCACCGCCTGCTTCAGCTCTTCCACCTCTTCGTCGAGTTTTTCAAGGACCGAGGCGACATCCGGCCAATCGAAGTCGACGCGCGAGACCTTCGTCGTCATCTGAAACGCTTCCATCACCGCCGGCAACTTCGACGAAACGCTGTCCAGCATCGAGGGGTTCTCTGCGCGCTTGCCCTTTGCTTCAAGCTCGGCTTCTTTGATCGCTTCCCAGTTTCGAAGCACTTCGCCGGCGGTCTGAGCTGTGTCCTCGCCGAACACGTGTGGATGGCGGCGGATCATCTTGGAGGCAATGCGCTCGATCACCTCGGCGACGTTGAAGCGGTTTTCTTCGGTTGCGATCTGGCTGTGAAAAACGACTTGAAGCAGCAAATCTCCAAGCTCGCCGACGAACTCCTCATCGTTGCCCTCGTCGATGGCTTCGACGACCTCATAGGCTTCTTCGAGCATCATTGGCTTGAGGCTCTCGTGTGTCTGCTCGCGATCCCAGGGACAGCCGCCGGGCGCGCGCAGCCGCGATATCAACGCGACCATCTCGGCGAATTTTTCCCCTGCCGTATTTGAGTATGAGTCCGCCACGCACCGAATCTACAAGATGAACCGGCAAAGGGCAAAGGGCAAAGAGCGGAGGATCGAGAATGGAAGATCGAAGGTTGAGGATC